>JABXHZ010000333.1 GCA_013373335.1 Cyclobacteriaceae bacterium
AAGCCATTGACCAAAAATGACGAGGAGGCGATTCGAGAGGGTTTGACCCTTGAAGATGGTCCAGCTCCAATAGATGACTTGCAGGTACTTTCTCTAGACCGGAAGATTTTAGGATTGGAAATCCACATTGGAAGAAACCGTATCGTAAGAAGAATTTTTGCCCACTTGGGATATGAGGTGACTGCCTTGGATCGGGTTCTTTATGCGGGACTAGATAAAAAAGATCTAAAACGTGGACATTATCGCTTCTTATCGGAAAAAGAAGTCATGCGATTAAAATTTTTCACTTAATGAAAAAGCTCCCTTATTGGGAGCTTTTTTATGATTTTGCCGGATTAAAAGTTCAATCGTTGGATAGAAAGCCTATCCAATTCTTCCAAAAGCGCGATCATTTTGATCCGGTTTTCCTTTTTTGATACATCAAATCCTAACATGGCAAATTGCTGTTGGATGAATTTCAAAGCATTGTAAGGTGTCACCGAAATTTTGTTAAAGGCAGCTTCTTCTGGAGTAAGAATGTTGTTATACATATCCATTAAGACAATGCCTCGATCGGATTTTTGGAGGACCTCAATGGAATTGTCAATTACTTTTGACCAATTCATAGTGCGTAATATTTTTGGATAAAAGGGATAGGTTCTACAAACCAAATCAAAAAATCGGGTTATTCAATTTTAGGAATTGAATTTTCAATCCAATTCGGGAAAATGAAGGATTTTAGCTAAATCCCTTAAGAGCCTGCACCAGGTCTTTTTTTGTCATGATTCCAGCTTTTCTCCATAAGATTTTTCCTCTTTTGAAAAGTACATAGTGAGGGATAGAGCGAATGCCAAATTGCTGGGAAAGCTGGGGATGTTTATCCACATTAATTTTGAGCAATTTGATCTTTCCTCCTAATTCTTCCAAAGCCATATCCAAAACGGGATTCATGGTTTGACAGGGTCCGCACCAATCAGCATAGAAGTCTACTAAAATGGCATCTTGACTTTTTTGAATCAGGTCTTTCGGGTTATTTTTTGGCATAATTGAAATAAAAAAGCCGACTCCTGAAAAACAAGAATCGGCTAAAATTAAGTTTCAAATCAATTAATTTCCTGCTGGAGGAGTTGGCAACTGGATTCCCAATTTAGCCAAAACTAATTCAGTGAATTTGTCTTCCTCTTTTGTGTAAAGCAAGATTGGAGCTTGGCCTGCAGTTTCTGCAAATACATGGGTGTAATTGTTCTCAGCAGCTACGGCATTAATCGCGTTGATTACTTTGGTCTGAACTGGTTCAAGCAATTCCTGCAATTTTCTCTGATAAGAGATTTGAGCATCTTGCTCATATTTTTGAAGGTCTTGCTGCAATTTGGTCAATTCTGCTTCTTTAGCTGCACGAGCATCATCTGTCATGGTTGGAGCAGCTTGCTGATAAGACTGCACCTGACGCTGGAAATCAGCAGCTTTTGTTTGGATATTGGTTTGAAGCTGAGTTTGGTAATCTTGAAGGTCAGCTCCGATTTGTTCCATTTCTGGCATCAAATCCATGATAAACTCCACATTGGTATACCCAATTTTCAATTCTTGTGCCTGAGCGGCAAATCCTACGCAAAGCAAAGCGATTGCAGAAAGGATAACTTTTACTTTCATCATTTGTGTTTTAATTAATTGTTGTCTTCAATTCCAAGTTCATCCAGGACAAATTCAGAATAATCATGTCTTGGATCGGTATAAATAATGCCCGAAGGTACGGAAGCTTTGTCAAATAATACAGCCAAGTTGTTTTTTCGGGAAACCCGCTCAATGGCATCGTATATTTTTGACTGCAAAGGCTGTAGAAGTTCGGCCTGTTTTTGGAAATATTGACCGTTTATTCCAAATATCCGACTGTTGAATTCCTGGGACAGTTGTTCCTTCTTTCGAATTTCACTGAGTCGCTTTTGGTACATCTCTTCTGTCAGGAGGACTTCTTCTGCCTTAAGCTGAACATACATTTCTTTTATTTCAGCATCCAAATCCTGTGCCTCTTTCTTCCAGGCATTGCTTAGCTTTTCAAGCTCTTGTTGTACGATTTTATAGTCCGGATGTTTATTCAGAATATATTCCGAATCGATATATCCGAATTTTTGTGCCTTTAACTGGCTAGAAATCAGTGAAAAGCCAAGTAGTAGCGCTATCGTAAGGAATCTTTTCATGTGCAGGTCATTTTGAAGAGCTTTGATAAAACGAATCGTGGGCTCTGAAAATTTTGACATAAATTAACCAATACACGCCATATTCCTACTATCTGAATTGCTGTCCGATGGTAAAGTGGAACTGTGGTCCACTTCTTCGGGTCTGACCTGGAATTGCATCAAAGCCATATCCCCAGTCAACTCCAAGCAAGCCAAAGGCCGGCATAAAGATTCTGGCACCAAAACCGGCTGACTTTTTCAAATCATACGGATTGAACTCCTTATAGGACCCCCAGTTGTTTCCTGCCTCCGCAAATCCAAGCACAAAAATAGTCGCAGAAGGATTTGGAGAAACTAAGAATCGTAGCTCCATTACATATTTGTTGTAGACAATTCCCCCATAAGGATCTGGGTTTTCAGTTCCTCGAGTATCTCTACCTGGGGTGATGGATTGGTTTTCATAACCTCTTAGACCGATGATTTCTTGACCTAAGGCAAAGTTGTTGAAGGTCATTCCATCACCACCCATCACGAATCGCTCCAATGGAATAATCCCAATTCGGTCTCCATAGGAGCCCAAGAATCCCATGTGAGCACGAGCACTGGCTACGAGTTTGGTAGAACCAAACAATGGGGTGTAAATGCTCGCATCAAACATCCACTTGTGATATTCCAACCACTTGTATTTTTCCTCATCCGGAGACTCTGCATCAATATTCTTATTCAAAGAAGTATAAGGAGGAGTCAAAGCCGTAGACAACATAATATTGGATCCAAATCGTGGATAAATTGGATTATCTACGTTGTTTCGAGCAATGGTATTGTTGAAGGTAATACTATTCGAACGTCCCGTTGGGTAGCTAAGACCGAAAGATGTTCCGAAGCGATCAAATTCATACACCTGAAACTGGAGTGAATTGGAGATGCTGAAATAATCATCCGGCCAGGTCACTCTTCTAGCCAAGCCTATAGTAGCCCCAGTAATTTTGAAGAAGCCTAATTCGTTTCCAAAGTTTGCCGAGTTGAAGAAGTCAACTTGCCGTTGTACGGAGTGATTAAAGCTTAAACTCAAGGCATTTGGTTTTCTTCCTCCAAACCATGGCTCTGTCAAGGAAACAGAATAGTTTTGGAATGTCCGACCATTAGCTTGTACACGAAGGGAAAGTTTTTGTCCGTCTCCAACAGGAAGTGGATCCCACTTGTCAAAATTCCCGATGTTTTTGATGGAGAAGTTATTGAAGACTAGACCTACCGTGCCTACGAAGCCATAAAATCCACCCCATCCACCAGAGAGTTCGATTTGGTCATTAGGCCGCTCTTCCAACTCAAAGGTAATATCTACAGTCGCAGCCTCGAAGTTTGGCCTGAGGTCTGGGTTGATCTTTTCCGGGTCGAAATAACCCAATTGGGAAAGTTCTCGAATGGTTCGAACCAGTAAAGCTCTGTTGAATTTTTGCCCAGGGAGAATTCGGATTTCGCGCATGACCACATGGTCTGAAGTTCGCTCATTTCCCTTGATATTTACAGAATTCACTGTAACCTGAGGGCCTTCAAAAATCCTCATTTCCAAATCGATGGAATCTCCGACTACATTGACCTCAACAGGCTGAATATTAAAGAACAGGTATCCGTCATCTTGGTAAAGCGAACTTACATCATCACCCTTTTGAGGATCATAATTCAAACGCTTATCCAAACGCTCCTTATCGTAAACATCTCCTTTTTGAATACCCAGTTTAGCTCTCAAAACCTCATCTGGGTGAATGAAATTTCCAGTAAACTCGATGTTTCGATAGTAATATTTTCTTCCTTCTTCGAGTTCTAGATCAATGTTGATCTCATCCTGTCCAAACGCGTAAACAGAGTCCGTAACAATTTTTGCATCTCGGAATCCCTTCGTTTGATAGAAGTTGATCACATTGTCTTTATCATTTCGGTATTCCTTTGGAATGTATTTAGACCCTGCGAAGAAGTTAAGCTTGAAGTTCTTATTGATATAGGTCTTGACATCCTGTTTAGAGGCAGAATCAGTGTAGCGGATGCTATTTGCAACATCAGAGGGGCTAGCTTCCGTCATGCGGGTGTAAACATCCCTGAAAACACTCACGCGGGCATGTTCCTTTGTTTTTTTCAACTTACCCTTCACCTTGGAATCTGGAATTTCCTCATTTCCAAAAATTCGGATTTCATTGATTTTCACCTTGCTTTTGGGATCTACATCAAAGCGCAGCAAGACACTGTTTGGTAAGGTGGTATCCCGAACCTGGGAGACTTTTACTTCGGTGTTGAGGTAGCCTTTATCCACGAAATATTTTTGAATATTCCGTTCAGCTGTATTGAGCACATCCTCACGAACTACCCGTCCTCGAATATTGACTTTATCCCGAAGTTCGCTTTCTTGAGTTTTGTTGATTCCGTAAAATTCAACCCGCGAGAAACGAGGACGCTCAGTCAATTCAAGAAGCAAGTAAATATCCTCACCTTCAATTTTGGTGACTAGGATTTTCACATCTCCGATGATGCCTTGGTTCCATAGCTTTTTTAACGCATTGGAAATCGCATCTCCCGGAACTTCAATTCGGTCATCTACTTTGATGCCTGCAAGTGAAATGATTGCATTTTCATCCAATGTGGATAATCCCACTGCCTTGATTTCGGCAACTCGAAAAGTCTGGGGTTTGGAATAGTTTAATTCCAAAATATCTACCGGTTTGGCTGTAGCAAATCGGGATTGTCCCAGTCGAATCTGAGACATCGCCGCACTTGCCCAAATCAGACAAATCAGAAACAGTATACTTCTTTTCATCAAAATCTAAGATTTAATCTGCTCACCAGTTTTACCAAATCTACGCTCTCGTTGTTGATAGTCTAGAATGGCTGCCACTAGGTGTTCTCTTCTGAAATCCGGCCAAAGCACAGGAGTGAAATGTAGCTCCGTGTAGGCCAATTGCCAAAGCAGGAAATTGCTGATACGAAACTCCCCGCTTGTCCGAATCATTAATTCCGGATCCGGAATGCCGGCAGTTTCTAAGTGGTCGGCGATCAACTGTTGGTTGATATCTTCCACTTTCAGTTTTCCTTCAGAGATTTTTTGAGCAATGCGCTTGGTCGCTTGGGTTAGTTCCCATTGTCCACTGTAACTCAAGGCAAGAATCACGGTTAAGCCATCATTTTGGCTGGTAACTCTTTTTGCTTCCATGAGTTTATCATAGGCAGCGGGAGGAAGGCTATCAAGGTCTCCGATGCTTTCCAGACGAATGTTGTTTTTCATCATCATAGGAACTTCATCGGTGATGGTCTTTACCAAAAGTTCCATCAAACCATTGATTTCTTCTTGGGGGCGGGACCAGTTTTCGGTAGAAAATGAAAAGAGGGTAAGGTATTTAACTCCCAAATTTTCAGCACCTTCGATGGCGTCCTTTACTGCTTGGATGGCATTTCGGTGACCGAATATCCGCATGGCGCCTTTTTTCTTCGCCCAGCGGCCATTACCGTCCATGATGATTGCAATATGTTTGGGGATTTGCTTTAGGTCTAAAACTTCCTTCATTACTTCCGATCCGGGTGCCTTCGATTTTGGAGGTACAAAAATGCTATTTCTTTTCCAATTTTTTAGCCTAAGTATCAAATAATTAATAGGCGTAGCATTTTGTGCTCTGTATCGTGTAGCTCAAGCTGACACCCAAAAAATAATACCAATCCTTGTCATAGGGGTTCCCAAAGTTGATTCCATAGGGAATATCGGGATTGGCTGGGTCTTGAAAACGGGGAATCGGGGGAGTGCTTCCGTCAATCTTATCGATGTAATCCGTGAAAGTAGCCCGAATTCCTGCCTCGACTTGTAAAGTCCAGCGATCATTTATCCTATACTTTATTCCACCACCAAAGGGGATAACTACCGATCCTAAATTGTAGCCCTCGGATGCATTATAGGCAAAGGTGTTTCCCTTCATAAAGAAATGGGAATAGCCGATTCCGAAGAAAGCATATGGAGACCAGAAGAATTCAGAGTCATTTCTCAGGAAATCCAGGAAATTGAATTCCATTACTGCACTTCCTTCCAATACTCCTCCTCTGAATCTAGCATCGCGACGCTCTGCAGGTAAATCCAAGGGTCGTACGCTGTCGGTTGCCCGAAGCGTTCCCGCAGATATTCCTACCCGAAGTGACCAAACATTGTCAAAATTTCTCTTGCCAAACAACGTGCCGTGAAGACCCAAATGGTCCAGGTCAATTTTCCGAAGGATATCTCCTGTATACGCAGTGGTACCCAATCCGCCTCCTATTTCATATTTCTGAGCTAGTGCTTTCGGTGTTCCCAAAAGGCCCATTACCCAAAACAAAATCAAGAAGGAAGAAATCTGAAAATTTACCTTTTTCAAGACGATGCAAGTTATGAAGTACCTAACGTTTAAAAAACGCTGCTTGGTATTAGACGGGTTAATCTTTGTTAAGCAATTTTTCAACCAAATTTGGCCGAGAGATCAGTTTCGCATATCAAATCCCCAATTCAATTTATGCCTTAAGGTATCAAAAAAATCGTAATTGGGGAGCTTTACCAGTTTCGCGGAAAACTTTTCCTTTCTGATTTTAAATTTCATTTCTGATGAAACAGAGGTGGATCGGGAGTCTAAAGAGATTAGAAACCGTTCCGCTCGTCCTTCTATTTCAAAGCTGATCTCGCTTTCATCCGAAACGATAATCGGACGCACATTTAAATTATGCGGGCTTACCGGTGTGATTACAAAGTTTTTAGCTGAGGGGGAGATTAATGGACCTCCACAACTCAGAGAATATCCGGTTGATCCGGTTGGAGTTGCCACAATTAACCCATCTGCCCAATAGCTATTCAGATATCGCCCATCGATGTAGGTGTGGACCGTAATCATGGATGAGGTATCTCTTTTGTGGATAGTGAATTCATTTAATCCAAAATTCAACCCATCAAACAACCTTCTTTTGGTCTTTAAAGAAACCAAACTCCGGTTTTCTATCTGGAAATTCTCAGTGGCTAAATGTTCCACTGCTTCATCGATTTTGTCGGTGGAGACGGTTGCCAAAAATCCTAATCGACCTGTATTCAACCCTAGAATGGGGGTTTCCAGCTCTCCAACCTGACAAACAGAATCCAGCATGGTTCCATCTCCTCCAATCGAAATCAGGAAGTTCATGGCCTCCATGTTTTTAGGGTTTTCCAAGACTTGAAATTTCAGTCCTGTTTTACCATGCATCCGAAGGTTTCGATCAAATTGCTGGGTCACAAAAATTTCGAAACCGTGATTTTCTAATGATTTAAAAAGAGCCCGTACATCTTTTAAGAATTCATGCTTTAAGGACAGGCCATGCAGCGCGATTTTCATACGCTAAATATCTAAAAATCTCAGCAAGTTACCGATTCGATCTTCTTCACTGCTGATTGGGGTTTCTTCTTGATAATGGTCTAGGATTTTATAGCCGAAGCGTTCCAAGGTCGCTTTGATATACCGCAATTCCGGCTTATCCAATTTGAGTGTCAATTTGATTTTGCTTTCATCAAGTGGGTCACTGCTGATGAAGGAACTCAAAATCTTTGTGTTCTCGGTTTCTGCCAACCGGGCGATTTCCGCCAAACTATAATCCGTCATATTCATGGAAAGGACTAAAACTGACCCCTGAGATTGAATGGATAAGCTGTCTGCAATCGCTGCAATTGCGTCTTCCATGGTCACTACTCCCAGATAAGCCATTTCCCGATCCAATACAGCTACGATATTGGAATCCTGTTCGGAGCTTACTCTTAAGACATCATAAATATGCTGATCTGAATACACCCAACAGGCAGGTTTTTCCAAAGAAATCTGTTCAACTGTTGCTTCTGGATTGTTTAAATCAAAAATGGTTTCCTCACTTAAGAAGCCTAGGAATTTTCCTTTATCTACAACAGGTAAAAAATTGGTACGAATTTCCTGCATCCAGCCCAAAGCCATCTTAGCTTGATCGCTCAGCTTGAGAGGAGGGATAAGATTATTGATGAATTCGTAGGCCTGCATAAGGGAAAGATAGGAAATGATTTGAAATGTTAAAACGTCCTGAGGCTTAATCTTGTTCCCGTGACCGAAATCTTGAGGTGATCAAAACAGCCAATTATTAAGGATTCCTAGCAAAATTCCGCCCAAAATGATCCACGGAGAAGAGATTTTAGTGAATTGCAAAAGGGAATAAGCTCCTAAAATCATCAGAATATTCAAAAAATTGGCTTCTAAAGGCTCGAAAAGCAAATAAGCAGCGGCGATGAGCATGCCACAGGAAACAGCATTGATGCCTTCCAAGGCAGCACGGACTGGTCGATATTTTTTGAGTTGGTCCCAAAAGCGGATTACAAAGAAAATCATAAAAATCCCGGGAAGAAAAATCCCCGCAGCAGCAATTAAGCCTCCCGTCAGGAATCCAATAAGGCCGTATTCCCGCATGGAAAGAGCCCCTACAAAGGATGAAATACTAAAGGTGGGGCCGGGAATTCCCTGGGAAATGGCATATCCCGTCAAGAATTCCTCTGAGGATAGGAAGTTTTTGAAATCTACGAACTCGGTATAGAGATAAGGAACCAACACTTGACCACCACCGAAAATCAGACTTCCGTTCCGGTAGAAATTCTCAAAAAGGATCACGGGTTGATATTTGGTCAACGCGCCCAAAATTGCAGCAAGAATCAGCACTCCGCCCCA
>JABXHZ010000224.1 GCA_013373335.1 Cyclobacteriaceae bacterium
ATGCACCGCTCTCGGTTTAACCTCTATGGAGGTGCAGGATTGGGAATTATGCATGTCATTACCGAGCAAACCAAGTCCTTTAGCCCAGAGGAGACACCAACAAAAAATCAGGTAACCACAGGATATATTCCAATAAGAGCAGGTCTAAGCTACAGCATTGGACCTTATTCGGATATAGCCGGTGAAGGAACTATGCTCTGGACTTTTTCTGATAATTTGGATGGAAATGTGGGTTTCAACCGCTTTGGGGACCACCTTTTTCAAGCCCAAATTGTATTCCGTAGATATTTCAGACCGAAAGATCTGGAATAAAATCCCAGTAATTAACTGGCAGTTTCTTTCTTCGGAAGAACCTGTAAAAATTTTCTAGGGACATTGATTAGCATGTTTTGGTAAATCCCGGGGATTCTGATAACAAAATAATCCTTGTTTCCCTTTTCAATACACTCTCCCACCATGTTTTGAAGTGGACCGCCCATAACCTGAACTAGCTCACCCGGCTCGATTTCCCCTCCATCAGTCTCGACAGCCACGCCGGTTTCTACCACTCGGCGTATTTTATCCAAATCTTCCTCACGCACAGTGGCATGTTGCCCTGAAAAATGAACAAACTTTACAGACCCGGGGACCTGTAGACATTCCCATAGCTGATTCCGATTGGTTTTGACAAAAACATATCCATTGAAAAGCGGTCGTTCCACTTTCTTTTTGCGGTCAGACCACTGTCGGAGTTCAGTAACCAATGGCAGATAAACTTCCCATCCCTTTTCTCTTAATCTTGTAGCTACTTTTTTCTCAGACCGGGATGCCGTGTACATCACATACCATTTCAATTCACTCATCTCTTCTGTTTTCATTTGGGTTAACAAAAATACAAAATCCTTTACAGCCTTTGGAATGATTCCTCAAACAAAGGGTCAAATTCGAGCCTGATAGGTGTACAATTGATAATACCTTCCTTGAAGAGCTATCAACTCCTCATGCTTTCCACTTTCAACAATTCTTCCTTGCTCGATTACCAAAATTTGATCTGCTTGCCGTATGGTGCTGAGTCTATGTGCGATTACAAAAGTCGTTCTTCCTTTCATCAATTCTTTCAAAGAAGCTTGAATCAAAGTTTCAGATTCAGTATCCAAATTGGAAGTAGCCTCATCCAAAATAAGGATTTTTGGATCGGCCAAAATTGCTCTTGCAATCGCAATCCGTTGCCGCTGTCCCCCCGAAAGTTTCACACCCCTTTCTCCAATTAAGGTATCTAAGCCATCCTCAAATCGATCCGTAAACTCGGACACATGTGCGGCTTTCACAGCTGCATTTAGCTGTCCTTCTGAAGCCTCCGGCCTAGGAAAAAGAATATTTTCCCGGATGGTCCCTTCAAAAAGAAAATCATCTTGAAGTACGACACCCAATCTAGAGCGATACGATTCTAGGGAGATTTCATTCAAATCATGACCATCCAAGGTGATTTTTCCAGAATCGGGATTTAAAAAACTAGCTGCCAATCCCGCAATCGTAGTCTTTCCAGAACCAGAAGTCCCCACCAGGGCTGTAACCGAACCTGCTGGCGCTTCAAAACTTACTTCATGGACCACTTCTTTTCCTTCCTCGTAAGCAAATGAAACTTGATCAAAACGGATATCGCCACGAAACTCCTTGAGTTCAAGAGTTCGTTTTTTATCATCCGATTCTAGCGGAGCATTCATAATCTCCTCAGTTCGGTCCAATCCAGCAAAAGCCTCAGTCAATTGGGACCCGATATTGGACATTTGGACAATTGGAGCAATCATAAAACCTAGATACAAGGTGAAAGCCAAAAAGTCCCCGAAGGTCATTTCCCCTTTCATGATCATCCAGCCTCCTATTCCCATGATACCAGCCGAAGCAAGTCCCAAGAGTAGTGTCCCTGCTGAAGTAACAAAAGAAGTAGCCGTAAGACTGGCTTTGACATTTTGAAAAAGTTGGTCTACTCCTTTTTCGAAAGTTTTAATTTCCTGCGCTTCGGCATTGAAACCCTTAATTACTCGGATTCCTCCAAGCGTTTCTGTCAATCTTCCTGTTACTTGAGCATTGATTTTCCCTCTTTCACGGAAAATGGGCCTGATTCTTCCAAATGCCTTCAATGAAACCAACCCGAAAACAGCAACAGGTACCAAAACGTAGAGAGTCATCAAGGGAGAAATACTTATTAAAAGCACCAAGGAAACTACCGCCGTCAAGACACCTCCTATCATTTGGGCAAAACCAGTACCCACTAAGTTTCGAACTCCTTCAACGTCACTCATGATTCGAGACACAAGCTCTCCGGTTTTGGTATTATCAAAAAATCGAATCGGAAGCCGAATGATATGACTTTGAACTTGGGATCGAAGCTTTGCAATCAAATTTTGGGCTTCCACAGATAAAATCTGTGTCAAAGCATAAGAAGTAACCGACTGAATCACAATCGCGGCTACCACTGCAATAATCAACCATTTCAATAAATTTAGATCACTAGAGGGAATAACATCATCGATGAGGTATTTACTGGCTCCTGGCAACACCAATCCAGAAAGTCGACTGATAATAATTAAAATCAGACCTAGTAAAAGTTGCTTGCGTCTAGGCCAAATAATGGTCCCAAATACTTTTTGAATACTGACCCTTTTTTCCTGCTTTTTTTTCATATGAAGTGGAAAAGTAACCTACAGATTCTGATTCTAGTTCAAAAACAAATTAATTCTTTACATCTGAATGAAAGCTATATCCTAATCTTCACACAGAATGAATACTAGAATTAATAGTGCAAAAAAAAGCCGCCTTGATGAAAGGCAGCTTTCGGTTTAGAGTTCGTCAATTAATTATTTTGTACGTGGGAGAACGTTTGAAATCAAGGAGACTTTTTCTATTGGCTCAGAGGCATTGGAGTAAATTCTAACAACTGAATTTTGCTTCCCCATTTTCCCTGCTGAGTTGAAGGAAACTTCAATTTTTGCAGATTTCCCTGGAGCAACAGGCTCTTTTGGCCAGCTAGGAACGGTACAACCACAAGTGGCAGCCACATTGGAAATAACTAAAGGAGCATCTCCGGTATTCGTGAATTCAAAGGTATGAGAAACCTTTGCTCCTTGAACGATATCTCCGAAGTCAATTGACTTCTCCTTGAAAGTAATAACTGCGCCTGCTTCAGATTGTGCATTTGCCTGGAAGGCCAC
>JABXHZ010000093.1 GCA_013373335.1 Cyclobacteriaceae bacterium
GATCCATTAGAACTAATAAATATTTCCCAAGAAAACCCATCATGCTTTGGAAATACCGACGGGTCATTCTCTTTTGAAATCCAGGGTGGAACTCCCCCCTATCGTCTTTCTGATCCTCAATTTTCAATTGAACAAAATATCGTGACGCTTGAAAATTTAGAGGGAGGAACTTACAATTTAAAAGTATTGGACTCGAATGATTGTGAGGCCGATCTGACACTTAACCTGATTGAACCGGATCCATTGGAAGTATCAATAAGTGTTATTAGTAATCCTTGTCCCGGAAGTGCAAACGGTGAACTCCTTGCTGAATTAATCGGGGGAACCGGACCCTTTACTTATGAATGGAATAATGGCAATAGTAGTCAAGCTAATGAAGGGTTGACAAAAGGTAATTATGAGGTAAAAATCCGGGATGCCCAAGGCTGTGTGGGAGTCGGAAATATTCAGCTTCAAGAAGTAGCCCCTCAATTCCGATTACCTACTGGTTTTGATCCTGATGAAGGTGCTTTTGGCCCGATTTCCAACTGTGGAGAAGTCAATTTCATCATATCTATTTTTAATCGATGGGGACAATTAATCTATGCTGGAAATTCTCCATGGGATGGAATAATTAATGGAAAACAAAGTCCCAGTGGAACTTACTCCTATCGCATCAATTACGAGTTTGTTTTAAATGACACGTTGGTACGGGAGTCACAAACGGGATCATTTTTGAAGATTAAATAACTTTTAGAAAGATCCCTATCTAATCCAATTATCAATTAAAGCAAAATCTAAAGTTACCTAGACAGAATCAGCAACTCTTAAAAAACTGCTTTGTAGCCAACTTTTCCTCAATTTCCTTGGCTGTTTTGGTAATGGAGAGTCCGCCTAAATTTGTACATCGAAGGGTATTGGGAATGCTTTTCCCCACTTCGTACATGGTCTCGATCACTTCATCCAAAGGGATCAAGTGATCATAATCAGCCAAAGCCATATTGGCACAGGAAAGTGCATTGGATGCCGCCATGACGTTTCGGTTTAAACAGGGAGCTTCCACCCGATTGCCAATAGGGTCACAGATCATTCCTAATGAACTTTGCAAGGCCATGGAAGCAGCAGACAAACTTTGATTCAGGTTTCCACCACCTAAATAAACCAAGGCTGCAGCAGCCATTGTTGCCCCTGAGCCACACTCTGCCTGACAGCCTCCAACTTCCGCGGCAAAAGTCGAATGGGCGGCAATAAAAACCCCAATCAACCCGGCAATCAAGAGTGCTTTTACGGTTTCATCATCAGAAAGTCCTAACGAATCGGCTACTCCCAAAACAGCTCCTGGCATAGCTCCACAAGAGCCTGCGGTAGGTGCCGCCACAATTACTCCCATGGAGCTTTTAACTTCCATGATTGCAGAAACATTCATAATGATCCGGTTGAGGACGTCTCCATCCACCAATCGCTTTTCCTCCATCATGGACTTAAACTTTACAGATTGAGGACCCAAAATCCGGTCTTCGAAATGTGTTCCTTTTAAACCTGTATCGACTGCATTTTTCAGAATCACCCGGATCTGTTCCATTTTCGCGAGCACCTCTTCTTCGGATATATTTCCACGCTGACTTTCATATCGAACTGCCAGTTCCCACAAGGAAAGATTTTTATCCTCATTATAGGCCAACATTTCCTCTACAGTAATAAAGGGAACCTGGGTGTTTTTGGAAGAAAGAACAGGCAAGACTGGGCGAATTTCTTTAATCATATTCACCCCCTCTATTTGAGTTAATTCTTCTTTTAAAATTGAATCTATGGGTTTTTGAGCGGTCAGAAGAACCATTTTGGAAGTCCCGCTAAGCGCTTCAAGGCTATCCCAATCTCCTGCTTGTTTCAGGTAATTCATGACTTGGTCCTGAAAATCAGCATAGATTAAAGTCATGAATCGATCTCCTGCCAAGGAAACCTTGGCCCCATCGATTTCGACCACCTCAATCATTCCTCCTCCGGTAGAAATGGCCACTATTTTATGCGTCTCCCAAGGATTCTTCAGGGTGATTTGATAGGCATTGGGATGCTTGTTTTCCAATTCAATGATTCGAATAGTATAGGAAATCCCTGCACCTCGTAAATGCATTTCTGAATCCACCAATCTTTCATCATGTGCCTCCCAACCCAGAAAGCCTCCAAAAAGTCCCATATCCGAACCTTGGTCCTTGTGAGTTGTAGCTAATGAGCCTTCCGGATCAAAATCAATTTCAATGGAAGAAATCCTTCCTCCCATCAGATCATGACAAATCCGTGCAATTCTCAGGGAAGCTGCACAGTGGGAACTGGAAGGTCCTCGCATTACTGGACCGACTACATCATTGAAAATACTGGGATAATTCATGGTATTGGCTGTTGAGACAATCCATTGAATTTAAGAAAAAATGTAAGGAATTAAGGAATAGAGGATGTGATGAAAAAAATAGCCTTCGGAATTTTCTGAAGGCTATTTTTATTTCAAACAAATCGTGGCTTTTGAATCACCCGAATCACCAAGGAAACCATAAAGATGAGGAGCCCATAGATTGTCGATATGGTACTATACTTCAACCCTCCGGCAATCATTGCTTGATTCACGTTGCCTCCAAAGGATTCGATTCCTTCAAACATCCCATAGAGTCCGATTACCTGCCCGAGAATACCAGTTGCTAAAGCAAATAGCCCTAGCTCTTTTGTCCATTCTGGAAACTTGAAGGCTGAAAACACTACTGCAATCAATTGGAGAGTCAAAATACTCATGATAATGGGCCCTCCTGCAAAGAATAAATCAATCATAATTTTTTGGTTTTGGTACAGAC
>JABXHZ010000196.1 GCA_013373335.1 Cyclobacteriaceae bacterium
GATCAGGAATTTGTTCAATCAGGCGATCAACTCCCCTACCTTATTTATTCAGAGAAGACTCATCCACTTACTAATAGTAGAGCAAAATGGAACTGGGATTATTTAAGCAATGAAATAATCAGTGCTTATCCTGGACCAGAGTTCGATTTACTTTCCTTAGACCAAAAACTACAATTGGAAAACCAGGAGTTTACTATTTCCCAATTAAAAAACGGGATGGCAGTACAATTGAAGGAACTGCTTCCGAATCAATTGGGAAGTATTTATACAGCTCCTGTATTTCCAGGAACTGTACAACTTACCCATGGAGGAAAAATCATCTGCCTCCTACAAGACGCTCAAGTTACGGGAGGCTATCCCCGAATCCTTCAAATTCATGAGGATGATTTGAAAATAATAGCTCAAAAAAAACCAAATCAGAAAATTCGATTTCAACTGATTACATCCTGAGCCAAAAAAAACAACAGTTTCTATTCTTCAGTAAGACATTAATCGCCATTTCTTAAGTTTTCAAATGTCATGTAATTCATTGCAGCCATCCTTTTCTGAGATATTTTTGAAAAAACCAGCTACCGATTTGAGCAAAGAAAGATAGACTGCTATCTTGAAAGGAACTTTTGAAACCCTAATTTCCATGAATGCAGAATTGATAGAAAAAATCAAAAAACAGGGAATGAACCCTGAACTTGTTCTCCAGCAAATTGAGAATTTCAAAAATGGCTTCCCATTTCTAGAAATTACCGGGCCAGCTACTCCAGAACATGGTATCCGAATTATGGAGGAAACCGATTTGGATCATTTTCATCAAACCTATCCCGAAAAAGCCTCGAAAATTGAAGTAGTGAAATTTGTTCCTGCATCTGGAGCAGCTTCTCGAATGTTTAAAGATCTATTTGCTTTTTTAGATGGAGACGGAGATTTAAGCAAAAGCAAATTCGTCCAAAAGTTCATGGATCAAATAGAGAAGTTTGCCTTTTTCGACGATCTCAATGAAGTTCTAAAAAATCGTGGAACTAGCATTATGGATTGTTTGGACCGAAAAGATTACAAGGAAATCTTGGGTGCCCTTCTATTGGAAGATGGCTTGGAATATGGAAGTTTGCCCAAAGGTCTTCTCAAGTTCCATCGATATGAAAATGACACAAGGACACCTGCCTATGAGCATTTGATAGAAGGAATGCAATATGCGGTCGGTAAGGGTAACAAAGTCAAAATACACTTCACGGTTTCTCCTGAACACGAAGAAAGATTCAGAGCAGAAATCGACGGAATTGTCCCAATTTTGGAAGAAGAGTCTGAGTTGACCTTCGATGTCAGCTATTCCCAGCAAAAAAAATCCACGGACACCATCGCGGTAACCATGAATAATGAACCATTTCTAGAGGATGATGGTAGCATTCTCTTCAGACCTGCAGGTCATGGGGCCCTTTTGGAAAATCTGAATGATATCGACGCAGATTTGATTTTTATAAAAAACATTGATAACGTCGTCCCAGATCGATTAAAAGGACCTACCAAACAGTATAAACAGGCGATTGGAGGTCTTTTGCTGGAGATTCAAGAAAAGGTATTTGATGCACTTCGTAAGCTTGATCAGGAAATATCAAGCACAAACGTTGAAGCCGCAAAAAATGTATTTCTGAATGAATTAGGAGGAAAACTCCCATCCCATTTTGACGCCCTACCACTCATGGAGCAATACCAATTCATTAAAGGAAAATTGGATAGACCGATTCGAGTTTGTGGAATGGTGAAAAACACAGGAGAACCCGGCGGCGGGCCATTCTGGATTTTAGAAGAGGATGGATCCCAATCCTTACAAATTCTAGAAACGGCTCAAATAAATTTAGCTGATCCTGACTCGGAGAGACACCTTCAAGCTGCTACACATTTCAATCCAGTAGATTTGGTCTGCGGTACCAGAAACTATAAAGGAGAAAAATTTGACTTACTCAAATTCCGCGATATGAATACAGGATTCATTACCGAAAAATCGAAAAGCGGTCGTGAGTTAAAAGCGTTGGAATTGCCTGGGTTATGGAATGGATCCATGTCAGGTTGGAACACACTTTTTGTAGAAGTTCCCCTCATCACGTTCAATCCCGTCAAGACGGTCAATGACCTGCTTCGGGAGGAACATCAATAAAGAAGAAAAGCCGGAATTAAATCCGGCTTTTTTTATTTCTTCCCTTCATAAAGATCATATTTCAAAAGTCTGCAATCAATTGTTCCATTCCAAAACTCGATTCTCCGACTAGCTCTTAGCCCTACTTTTTTGGCAAGTTCTAAATTTCCCGTAAAAATATACCCTCGATAACCTGCGCATTTTTGCTTTAAAAAATCCCCTATTCTTCTATAGGTCTCAGCCAATTCCTCCACTTCACCCAAACGCTCTCCATATTCTGGATTGAACATAATTACTCCTTTTGGCTTTTCCGGGATTTCTGTTTCGGCAAAATCACAAACTTGAAAATCAATTAAATCCTCTACTCCGGCAATGGCGGCATTTTCCCGGGCAAATGTGATGGCCTGAAGGGAAATATCGGAAGCTATGATTTTTACCCCGGGATTATCGATGATTTTATTTCTTAACTTTTTCATTTTGGCTTCATAAGCTTCTTGAGGGTAACCCAAAATACTCATGAAAGCATAATGATCTCGATATAAACCAGGAAAACGGTTGGTTGCCATTAGTGCTGCTTCGATGGCTAAAGTACCCGATCCACACATGGGATTGATAAAGGGCACTCGTGTATTCCATTCTGTTGCATAAATGGTAGCTGCAGCGAGGTCCTCCATCATGGGTGCTTTTCCAGGAATCTTCCGGTAGCCGTGTTTTGCTAAAGTTTCCCCTGTTGTATTCAGATAGATTTGAGCATGCGTATCCTTCCAAAATACCTGAACAACCAACCCTCTAAATTCTGATCCAGAATCGGGCCTTCTCCCAAATTTCTCCCTAAAACGATCAACGATGGCATCTTTTACCTTCACATTGACAATCAAAGGGGTACTGACAGACTCATTTTCAACAACAGAGTTTACCGAAAAATACCCATCCACATCCAAATAATCCTCCCATGGAAGCGCCTTAATTCTCCGATAGATATCCGAGGCATTTCGCAAATAAATAGATCGGATTTCAAATAAGACCTGGGAGGCAGTGCGAAGGTGAAGGTTTAAGTCCATGCAATCCTCCAAAGAAGCCCGGAGTTCTATCCCGGTCCGATGGATTTTTTCAGGAAAAAAGCCAAGATCTCTAATTTCCTGCTCCAAATAAGAGACCGAGCGGTCCTTGCAGGTGACAAATACACTTCTTCGTTCGTTGAAATCAAGCATGCGCAAAAGTAGAGATTTCAAAAGAAATAATTTTCGATCACTCCGTTTAAAGAATTAATACTGGAAAGATCCCGAACGATTCCGTATCTTAACCAAGATTACTAAAGCAGATATCAGCTTAAAATTATCTTTTAGAATAACCCCTTAAAACCCTCACTTCATGATACGTATGCGATTTCTTTTCCCACTGTTTTTGTCTTTCATGATCTTAGGATCTTGCACAAGCCAAAAAGAAGACAAATCAGAGGAATGGAGGACTTTATTTAATGGAAAAGATCTTTCTGGTTGGAAGGCGGTAGCGGGAGATGCTACTTTTTCAGTAGAAAACGGTGAAATCATAGGTACGGCCGAAGAAGGATCCCCTAATACCTTCCTTATCACAGAAGAGATTTTCGGGGATTTTATATTAGAATTAGAATTGAAGGTCGAGCATATTTCCTCCAATTCAGGCATAATGGCCAGAGGTCAATTTGATCCAGCTGCTCGAGACGGTAAAGGACTAGTATATGGATACCAAATAGAAGCTGATCCAACTGATCGAGCCTGGTCAGGTGGAGTGTACGATGAAGCACGTCGAGGTTGGTTATATCCGTTGGATTTAAATCCAGAAGCTAAATCAGCATTCAAATTGGGAGAATATAATCAATACCGAATCGAGGTAATTGGGGATGAAATCAAAACCTGGATTAATGGTCAAGAAGTAGCTTATGTTGTTGATGATACCGATCGGAATGGATTTATTGGCCTCCAAGTCCATAGTATACAAAATCCAGAAGATGCCGGAAGAAAGACCTACTTTCGAAATATTCGAATCAAAACAGAAAATCTTGATCCTCAACCTTTTAATACTGATATTTTCGTTGTAAATAACCGAAAAAACGAGTTAATAGATTATGAGATTGCAAATGGTTGGAGGTTATTGTTCAACGGAAAAGATTCTGAAGGATGGGTTGGAGCTTACAAAGACACTTTCCCTGATTTTGGCTGGAGTGTAACAGATGGTATTTTATCCATCGCTTCCTCTGGAGGTGGAGAATCATCTTTTGCCGGAGACATAGTCACGAAAGAAAAATTCAGCGCTTTTGATTTAGCTTTTGAATTTAATCTTTCGGAAGGGGCAAATAGCGGTGTAAAGTATTTTGTCACTTTATCAGAAAACAATTCAGGTTCAGCTATTGGTCTAGAATATCAAATTTTGGATGACGAAAGACACCCGGACGCCAAAATGGGCAGAGACGGAAACAGGACATTAGCTTCTTTGTATGACCTTATCACCGCACAAAAACAAAGCAGATTTGTGAAAAAGCCTGGAGAATGGAACAAAGGAAGAATTGTAGTGTACCCGGATAATAAAGTAGAACACTATCTGAATGGAGTAAAAGTCCTTGAATACGTTAGAGGCTCCCAGGAATTTCGTGATTTGGTAGCCTTATCTAAATATAAAATTTGGGAAAACTTTGGAGAGGCACCTGAGGGTCATATTCTCCTTCAGGATCACGGAGATCAAGTCAGCTTCAAAAACATCAAAATCAAAACCTTAAATTAACCCGGCAAATCATGAGTAAGCAATCCAGAAGAACCTTTATCAAAAAAAGTACGGCAGCAGGTATCGGAGTATCTGCTTTAGGTGCCATTGGTTTTTCAGCAAAATCCTATGGTAGAATCCTCGGCGCAAATGATAGACTGAATGTGGCTATCGCAGGATTGGGAAGAAGACTTGGGGCTTTTTATGAGCCAATTGGGTTGAAGTCCAGTAATGTCCAACTCCTCTATTTATGCGATGTAATGGACAAGCAATTAACTCGTGCAGCAGAAAATTTCTCCAACCACATTGACTATCAACCCAAACTTGAAAAAAACATACTTAAAGTATTAGAAGACAAAGACTTAGACGTTTTAATTAATGCTACTCCGGACCATTGGCATGCTCCAGGTACCTGGCTTGCTTTGGATCATGGAAAACACGTCTACGTTGAGAAACCCTGCTCCCACAATCCCCGTGAAGGAGAGCTTTTAATTGCATTGCAGAAAAAATATGGCAAGGTGGTGCAAATGGGTAATCAACAACGTTCAGCTCCGGAAAGCCGGGAAATCATCAAAGCTATTCATGATGGTGCGATTGGAAAAGCTTACAAGGCTGTGGCTTTTTACAGTAATGCTAGAGGACCGGTAGTCAACCCATCTCCTGCTCCAATTCCTGAAGGACTGGATTGGGAACTTTTCCAAGGTCCAGCTCCTCGAAAACCCTACATGCATGATACTTGGGATTACAATTGGCATTGGTATGGCTGGGATTATGGCACGGCTGAAACGGGAAATAATGCAACCCACGAGTTGGATGTGGCGCGCTGGGCGTTGGAAGTATCATATCCAAGCCAGGTGCTGGTCGATGCCGGAAAGTATCATTTTGTAGATGATGGATGGACCATGTATGATACAATGGAGGCAACCTTCAAATTTTCCAATGGGTCTACTATCGTTTGGGATGGAAAGAGCAGGAATAATTACAACACCTATGGCGCAGATCGTGGTACCATTATTTTTGGTTCCGAAGGAAGTGTTTTCGTCAACCGAAATGGATACAAGCATTACGATCGAACAGGAAAGTTGATCAAAGACAGCTCCTCTGCCGGAAATGAAGCTGGTACTGCTCTTGGAGGAGGCGGAGATATGAGTACTCGACATGTAGTCAACTTTTTCAATGCCGTTCGAGGAATGGAAAAGCAAAACTCTAATATTGAAGAAGGTGCCATTAGTACTTTACTTTGCCATCTCGCTAATATTTCCTATCGAACAGGTGAATCACTTACCTGCGACAGTTCCAGTGGCCGAATTACCAATTCCAAAAAAGCGATGGAGCTTTGGTCTAGGGAATATGAAAAAGGCTGGGAACCTCCAAAAGTCTAATTTTAAAGAGGCCGTATTCGAAAAAGAAAACGGCCTTTTTTGAGTTTAAAAACTTATCAACAGTTTCGCCATTAATTAGATCTTTTGCATCAAAAGCAGTAGTTATGAGTCATTTCTCATCCAAAAATTCATTTATTAATGAGGATTTTTTGCTTCAATCAGAGTTTGCTAGAATACTCTATCATGACTATGCAAAAGACCTCCCCATCATAGATTACCACAATCATCTACCTCCAAGTGAGATTCGTTCCAATCGGGCATTTGGAACTATTTCGCAAGCATGGCTTGCAGGCGACCACTACAAATGGAGAACGATGCGCACCCTAGGCATATCCGAAAAATATATAACCGGAAAGGCATCCGATAAAGAAAAGTTTGAAAAGTGGGCGTTTACCGTTCCTTATACTGTCCGAAACCCACTTTACCACTGGACTCATTTGGAATTACAGCGCTACTTCGGAATCGAAGAATATCTTTCTGAAAAAAGTGCAACCAATATTTACGAATCATGCAATGATGCCTTATCCACAGAGGAGTATAGGACGCAAGGATTACTCAAAAAAATGAAAGTGGAAGTTGTCTGCACCACCGATGACCCCATCGATTCCTTAGAGGATCATTGGGGGTTTCATAGGGAAAATGCCGATCTTCTTCTCTTTCCTGCTTTCCGTCCCGACAAGGCTTTTGCTGTAGAAAATCCTGAAACCTATACGGATTATCTAAACAAATTGGAGCTTGCATCCAAAATTTCAATTCAAAGCTACGAGGACCTTTTAGAGGCGCTTAGAAAACGAATTGAGTTTTTTCACCAATCAGGTTGCAGACTCGCTGACCATGGCCTAGAACAATTGTATTTCTTTGAAAGGGATGAGTTTAATATTGAAGAACTATTCAAAAGAGTGCATTCCAAGAAAAATCTAAATACTAAAGAGATTCATTTTTTCAAATTTAAAACCCTTCAGATCCTTTGCAGAGAATACCATTCACGTGGATGGGTTCAGCAATTCCATTTAGGTGCTTTGCGAAATACAAATACCCGGAAACTTCAAGAACTTGGACCGGATACAGGCTATGACTCTATTGGGGATTTTGATCAGGCGCGGGCTTTAGCTGGCTTCCTAAATTCATTGGACCAAACAGACCAATTATGTAAAACCATTCTCTACAACCTTAACCCCCGGGACAATGAGGTTTTTGCTACCATGACAGGGAATTTCAATGATGGAAGCGTGAAGGGAAAACTCCAGTTTGGTTCGGGTTGGTGGTACTTAGATCAAATTGACGGAATGGAAAAACAACTCAATGCCCTATCCAACATGAGCATTCTTTCTTGTTTTATAGGCATGTTGACTGATTCTAGAAGCTTCCTTTCATTCCCAAGACACGAATATTTCCGTCGAATCCTATGCAATCTTGTTGGAAACGATGTACAAAAAGGGCTTTTGCCTGCTGATGAAAAATGGCTTGGTAAAATCGTCGCCGATATCTCCTACTACAATGCTAAAAATTACTTTGACTTTTCACCTGATAATTTCCAAGTTTGATTATGACCTCTAAATTATTTGACATTTCAGACAAGCGGATCGCATTTTCAGGTGCTACGGGAGTCTTGGGAAAAGCCATCAGCCTTCACCTTGCTTCAGAGGGAGCTGAGCTTTTGATTCTTGGTAGAAATGCAACCAAAATCGAAGAGCTAATCCGAGAAATAGAAAAAACCGGTGGAAAGGCTTCAGGATATACATGTGATGTGACGGATTGGGAAAGCGTTTCCCAGGCCGCAAACCAAATTGAAGCTGATTATGGGTCAATCGATTTGCTAATCAATGCGGCAGGTGGAAATATGCCCGGAGCAGTAATTCGTCCTGATCAAGATTTTCTGGATTTAGATCTTTCTGCTTTAAAGCAGGTTATGGATTTAAATTATCTCGGTTCGGTATTACCCGTCAAAGCTCTGCTACCTCTGATGCTAAAAAACCAAAAAGGAAACATTCTAAATATCAGTTCTATGGCTGCATCCAGACCTATGACTAGAGTCATGGGCTATGCATCTGCTAAAGCGGCCATTGATAATTTTACAAAATGGCTTGCTGTAGAACTCGCCACGAAACATGGCCCTCATTTTAGGGTAAATGCCCTTGCACCAGGCTTTTTCCTTACAGAGCAAAACAGGAGCCTTTTGACTGAATCAGATGGTTCCTTAACTACCCGAGGAAATCAAATCATTACCCATACCCCCATGAATCGTTTTGGAAAACCAGAAGATTTATTAGGCGCAGTTCAATGGCTTTGCTCCGATGCTTCTTCATTTGTTACAGGGACAATCGTAGAAGTAGATGGAGGATTCAGTGCCTATTCAGGGGTATAATCTATTATTGTAAAGCAATAAAACGTATGAAACCAAGAATGGAACAAACCATGCGCTGGTACGGACCAAATGACCCGGTCAGCCTTCGGGACATCCGACAATCAGGAGCCACCGGCGTGGTCACTGCTCTTCATCACATCCCAAATGGAGAAGTTTGGCCTATCGAAGAAATCAAAAAACGGAAAAAACTCATTGAAGATGAAGGCTTGAGCTGGTCCGTAGTTGAATCTGTCCCGGTGCACGAACAAATAAAAACCCGCACAGGAGACTATAAACTCTTTATTGAAAACTATAAGCAAACGCTTAGAAATTTAGCCTCAGAGGGCATATTTACCGTTTGCTACAACTTCATGCCCATTTTAGATTGGACACGCACCGAACTTTACAAAGAGTTACCAAATGGGGCAAAAGCTCTTTTTTATGAAAAAAAAGCAGTCCAAGCTTTTGACCTATTTATCCTAAAAAGGAAGGAGGCATTTGAAGAATATTCTCCGGAAGAAATCCAAGAACTGCAACAGTATTACGATGCGCTGACTCCGGAAAAAAAACAACTAATTATCGACAATATTTTGAAAGGCCTTCCAGGGTCCGAGATTGGATACACCTTGGAGGAATTTGGAGAAATGCTCAAAACCTACGAAGGCATAGATGCCACCAAACTTCAGGAGCATCTGAGGCTATTTCTTGATGCAATTGTTCCCGTGGCAGAGGAAGTTGGTGTTTACTTGACCATACATCCAGACGATCCTCCTTTTTCACTTTATGGTTTACCTAGAATCGTCTCTACTGCAGCGGATGCCAGAAGAATCATTCAGGACAATCCTAGTCCGCATAATGGTCTTTGTTTTTGCACGGGTAGCTATGGTGTGCGCTCGGACAATGACCTTATCGCAATGATCCGCGAATTTGGGGATCATATTAATTTCATTCATTTAAGAAGTACTAAGCGGGATGAGGAAGGTAATTTCATTGAAGAAAATCATTTGGATGGAGATGTTCCTATGGCCGCGGTAGTTCACGAATTACTTAAGGTCCAAGAAAAAAGAGGAAAGCGCATCCCTATGCGTCCTGATCACGGACATCAGATGTTGGATGATTTAGGAAAAAAGACCAATCCGGGATATTCAGCGATTGGAAGGTTAAAAGGCTTAGCAGAAATACGGGGGATTGAAGAAGCAATTCTGTATCTTAAATCCAATGACTGAAAAAGAAAAAATGATCGCTGGCCAATTGTACCAAGCTGGTGATCCAGTTTTAGAAGCTGAGCGAATTCAGGCCCGGAAACTCCTGAAAGAATTCAATGATTCGGATCCACAAGAGAAAGATTTACGGAAACGAATCCTTGAGAATTTATTGGGTAAAACAGGCAAAAACCTTTGGATTGAGCCTCCCTTCTATTGCGACTACGGGTACAATATCAGTTGTGGAGACAATGTCTTTTTCAATTTCAATTGTGTGATTTTGGATGTCGTACCAGTGAAATTTGGAGATCGGGTATTAGTGGGTCCAAACGTCCAATTTTATCCTGCAACCCATCCCATCGATGCCAAAATTAGAGGAGAACTCTGGGAATTTGGAAAAGAAATTCAAATCGGGTCAGATGTTTGGATCGGAGGAGGAAGCATCATTTGCCCCGGCGTGAAAATAGGTGATCGAGCCATTATTGCTGCGGGAGCTGTAATTACCAAAGATGTACCACCAGATGTAATAGTTGGGGGTAACCCGGGGAAAATAATTCGAGAACTTTAACCCATTCGGAAATGACTCCATTTTATTCTAAGAAAGATCTTTTCTTCCAATTATTTGAACACTTAGGGGTGGTAGAGCTGAATCGCTATCCTTTTTTCAGAGACCATAATCAGGAAACATTCGAGCTAATTTTGGATGCCGCTGAACAGATAGCAAGCAAATCCTTGCGTCCCCTATTGACCGAAATGGATCGTAATGAACCGGTATTAGAAAACGGGAAAATAAAAATCCATCCTGGAATGAAAGAAATTGTTCGACAATTTGGCGAGGATGGCTGGATCAACGCAACCTTCCCCTATGAAGAAGGTGGCCAACAATTGCCTTGGACAATTCACTTAGCAGCTGGATTCATTTTACAAGCTGCAAATTATTCTGCGTCTGTTTTTCCATTTTTAACTTTAGGTGCTGCCAATTTAATTCGAACTTTTGGAAACAATGACCTTATCAAACGCTTTACTCCTTCCATGTATAGCGGTGCATGGCAAGGTACCATGGCCTTAACTGAACCCGATGCCGGGAGTTCTCTGTCGGACTTGACCACCACTGCTTATCCAACTTCCGATGAAGGAGTCTTTCGGATCAAAGGTCAAAAGATTTACATTTCCTGTGGTGACCATGATGCCTGTGAAAACATCATTCATTTGATGCTTGCTCGAATTGAAGGTGCTCCTGCAGGCACCAAAGGAATTTCGCTTTTTGTAGTACCGAAACTAATACCGGAATCCGGTGAAGCCAATGAAGTTTTTACAGAAGGGCTTTATCACAAAATGGGATATAAAGGAGCGCCTATAGCTCACCTCATGATCGGCTCTGAAAACGGAGCTCTCGGGTATCTGGTAGGCGAGCAAAATCAAGGTCTCCGGTACATGTTCCAAATGATGAACGAAGCTCGAATTGGTGTAGGAATGAATGCAGTGGCCATTGCACAAGCTGCATTCCAAGCTTCACTAGCCTATGCAAAAGAACGTCCTCAAGGTAGGAAACTTTCTGAAAAAGATCTGACCAAGCCTCAGGTCCCAATCATTGAGCATGCTGATGTAAAACGGATGCTTTTATTCCAAAAAAGTATCTCAGAGGGATCTTTGGCTTTATTGCTTTATTGCTCCAGATTAATGGATGAATCTACCCATGAATCTGACCTGGTGGTTAAAAAGCAAAAGCATGCACTCTTGGAATTACTGACTCCAATTGCCAAGAGCTATCCTTCTGAAATGGGAATTCTAAGTACTTCTGCTGCTGTACAGATATTGGGAGGTGCAGGTTACACCCAAGATTTTCCTGTTGAGCAATATTATCGAGAAGCTAGAATCCACCCGATTCATGAGGGGACAACTGGCATCCATGGTTTGGATTTGTTAGGAAGGAAGATCTTCCTGAATGATGGCCTGGGCTGGAAGGTTCTATACCAAAGTATTGAAGAGGACCTAGAAAAATATGAAGGACCTGAAGATATTAGGGCAAAATTCGAAAAGGCTTGGAAAGAAGGCCAAAATGCTGCGGCTACTTTACTTCAAAAAGCACAAGAAGGTCCAGAAATTTTCCTGGCCGATGCTACCCTTTTCCTGGAGCTTTGTGGAATAATTTGCGTAGGATGGATGTGGCTGAGACAAGCTCATATAGCAACATTAAACCTTAATAAGGAGAATGCAGATACAGCATTTTTCGCTGGAAAAGTTGAAACAGCTAGGTACTTTATGGAATATGAATCACCAAAAATCTTCGCCATTTCCCAAAGAATACATTCCAATTCATACCCTACCCTTGAAATGCGTGATTATTGGTTTTGACTATTCTTGAATGAGACTCCCGTATTTTAAAAACATTTATTTATTTTGGCTTCTGATATTTTGAAGAGAAAAATTTAATGAAACGAATTTTAGTGAGTGGTGGTGGAGGATTCCTTGGAAGCCACCTATGTGAGCGTTTGCTCGAAGAAGGAAACGAAGTACTTTGTGTGGATAATTTTTTTACTGGAAATCGAAGAAATATCCACCACCTTTTGGATAATAAAAACTTCGAACTCCTTAGACATGACATCACGCATCCGCTTTTTGTGGAGGTAGATGAAATCTATAATTTAGCCTGTCCCGCCTCCCCTATTCATTATCAATTTGACCCGGTGCAAACAACCAAAACTTCGGTCATTGGTGCTATGAACATGCTTGGTTTGGCAAAGCGGCTAAAAATCAAAGTTCTTCAAGCAAGTACCTCAGAAGTATATGGTGATCCCGAAATTCACCCCCAACCGGAATCTTACAGAGGTAATGTCAATACATTAGGTCCTAGGGCCTGTTATGATGAAGGAAAGCGATGTGCAGAAACATTGTTTTTCGACTATCATAGACAGCATGGAGTGTCAATCAAAGTGATGCGAATTTTCAACACCTATGGTCCAAGAATGCATCCTAACGATGGACGGGTAGTCAGCAATTTTATCGTTCAAGCATTGAAGGGTGAAGACATTACTATTTATGGTGATGGAAAGCAAACCCGTTCCTTTTGCTATGTAGATGACCTAATCGAAGGCATGTATCGATTGATGAATTCTCGGGAAGGATTTACAGGGCCTGTGAATATCGGGAACCCGGGAGAGTTTACCATGTTGGAGTTAGCAAACCTTGTATTAGAACTTACAGAAAGCAAAAGTCAACTGAAGTTTCTCCCTTTGCCTCAAGATGACCCAATGCAACGGAAGCCTGTAATCGATTTGGCAAAAAAAGAATTGGGATGGGAACCTACTATTCCGCTTCGAGAAGGACTTATTAAAACCATAGAATACTTCAAGAGTATTATTTGATCAATGTAAAAAGTAGAATTACAAATCCTGCCTCTATCGAAGCAGGATTTTTTTTGATCTATTTCCTTCTGAATAAATTCTATTGTTACCGGGAATGATTTTTTCTAATTTCCAGAGGTTTATCACCCAGAAATCAAGTCAAGAAAAAGCCCTAAGGCAGGGTTCCTTTGCTTCAAGACGAAATTTCATTCAAACTTTGAAAAACAAATAATAATCAGATGAAAAAACTGGTTCTTCTTATCCTCCTCCCTATCTGTTCTTTAGGATTTTCACAAACCATTCCTTCAAAGGATAATCTTGAATCCTGGACTTATGCATCTTGGCAGCATGGCTTAAATCTCCTTGAAGAAATCGTCCAAATTCCAAATGATGCCGTCTATCCTGAACAGATCGAAGCCAATATCAAATGGTGCGAAGAGCAATTTTCAACAAGAGATTGGAAGTCTGAGACACTTGAAACTGGAGGAATCCCTATCCTTCTAGCCACAAAAGAAAATCCATCCGCTAGCAAAACCATTCTCTTCTATTTTCACATTGACGGACAGGCAGTAGATAAAAGCAAATGGAATCAGCCTGACCCTTATCAACCTGTTTTAAAAGAAAGAGATGCTAATGGGGAATGGAGAACCATCGAAATTGAAAGGCTTCAAAATGAATACAACCCAGAATGGCGAATTTTTGCCCGCTCCACTTCTGATGATAAAGGACCATTCGCAATGTTTTTGACCGCTTGGGATGCCCTGATTGATAGAAATATTCAGCCGGATTACTCAATCAAAATCATTTTGGATTTTGAGGAGGAACAAGGTTCTCCAAGGTTACCACAAGCTGTTCTTGACTACAAAGAGAAGCTTCAAGCTGACCTAATGCTAATCATGGATGGACCTCGACATATTTCAAATCGACCTACTTTAACTTACGGAGCGAGAGGCATTGCAGAAATGACCTTAACGACCTTTGGACCCAAATTACCACAGCACAGCGGTCATTTTGGAAATTATGCACCAAATCCCGCTTTCCTACTAGCCCAACTTTTGGCAAGTATGAAAGATGAAAATGGACGGGTCAGCATACCTGGATATTACGATGGAATTAAGTTCACTGATCAAGAAAAAGCTATTTTAGAAGCAGTCCCAGATGATGAAAAGACCATTCAATCCCGATTGGGTATTGGGCGAACTGACCAGGTAGGAAACACCTATCAAGAAAGCATCCAATATCCTTCTCTTAATATTCGAGGAATGGAATCAGCTTGGGTGGGACCTGAAGCAAGGACCATTGTACCAGCAACTGCCATGGCTGAGCTAGACATACGCTTAGTTCCTGAATCAAATCCAAATCGATTATTTTCCTTAATTAGGGACCATATTGAAAAGCAAGGATTCCAAATATTGGATCATGACCCAAGCGATGAGGAGCGTATGAAATACCCCAAAATCGTGAAAATGGAGAGTAAAATCTCGTATCAGGCTTTTCGAACATCCATGGAATCACCTGCTGGTGAATGGCTTCGTTCCGCTATGTATAGAGCTTTTGAGGAAGAACCTGTTCAGATCAGAATTTCCGGAGGAAGCATCCCTATTTCACCTTTTGTGGATGCGCTAAATATTCCTGCAGTAACGATTCCAACTGTTAATTCAGATAATAATCAACATAGTCCTAATGAAAACATTCGATTGGGAAATTACAAAGAGGGAATTTTGACGATAATGAGTGTATTGACTCAACCTTTGAATTAAAGCTTACGCTTTTTTCTTCAAGCTATAAAGGTAGGGAGCTTTATGTGAGCCACCGGCGTAAAGCTTCTCATGCCTTTCAAGTATGCCTAAGCTGAGCATTTTCCGTTGGAAATTAGCCCTGTTTAGCTTTTCCCCCAAAATCGCTTCATATACCTGCTGAAGTTCTTTCATGGTAAATCGTTCTGGGAGGAGATTTACGGAAAGTAGCTTTTGGTCGAGATGCGTTCGGAGATGATCCAATGCCTTTTTAACGATAAAATTGTGATCAAAAAGTAAATCAGGTATTTCATCAACCGAATACCAATTTATAGAATCCGAAAAAGCATCAGGGGTTGGTTCTACTTTATCATAATCGATCAAAGCATAATAGCCTATCGAAATGAAACGGTCCAACAGCCAATGATCTTTGGGAAGATCTTCTTGATGGGCGGAAAGAATTTGTTTCATAATATCCGGACGGACTCTCTCGATGGATCCAAAGGTGTAAAACTGTTCCAAAAAAATCTGATCCAAGCCCGTTCGTTCCAAAAGCCCTCGCTTCACAGCCTCATCAAGAGTTTCATTCACCTTAACAAATCCACCTGGTAGCGCAAGCCATCCGGTTTTATGGTACTCGATGAGAAGAATTTTAAGTTTTTCACCAGAAAAACCAAAAATGACGGAATCATAAGCTATATGCGGGAGAAAACCCGTAGTCTCCAAATTGGCCATGGAATTTAAAATTTACCCAAATAAATAGGATTTCAGACAAAATGCAATTACTATTGTTTCAATCAGAAACAATAAATCCAGCAAGAATGAGAAAGAAGGGCCTAGTGTTAATCCTTGTGCTTACTCAAATGACAATTCACCTTCAAAGTTATAGTCAGGAAAATTACGGTTTTCCTGTTCAAAAAAGCATCAAAACTGGAATGATTGAGGGAATTTATGATACACAAACCGATGTACAAAAATTCTTGGGGATTCCTTATGGACAGCCTCCTATTGGACCATTGAGATGGAAAGCACCATTGCCTGCTAAAAATTGGGATGGCATTAAGGAAACGAAAGCTTTTGGGCCAAGAGCTATTCAGGCACCTGTATTTGGGGATATGAATTTCAGATCAAATGGAATTAGTGAAGATTGCCTCTACCTGAATGTCTGGACTCCTGCGAAAAGAAATGAATCAGGACTTCCGGTGCTAGTCTACTTTTATGGAGGAGGGTTTGTTGCTGGAGATGGAAGCGAACCTCGGTATGATGGCGAAAGTATGGCTCAAAAAGGAATTGTAGTCGTAACAGTCAATTATCGTTTAGAGTTATTCGGGTTTTTTGCGCATCCTGAACTATCGGCTGAAACGGATTACAAGGGTTCTGGGAATTATGGTCTTATGGATCAGAATCTAGCCTTGAAATGGGTAAGAGAAAACATTTCATCTTTTGGAGGCGATCCTCAAAAAGTAACCATTGCAGGAGAATCTGCTGGATCCATATCAGTAAGTTATCAGATGGCTTCCCCTCTTTCAAAAGATCTAATCGCAGGAGCTATAGGAGAAAGTGGTGCAGGTATTAACCCTACCCTTGCCCCAGTTAAGCTGGAGGAGGCAGAAAAGACCGGAAAAGAATTTGCCGAAAAGGCTGGAATATTTTCCTTAGCCGAGTTGAGAAAGCTCTCAACCGAAGCGCTATATGAAATATATCAGGAATCTGGAAGATTTGGTTTCCCTGTTGTAATAGATGGATATTTTATTCCTAAAACCCTTCCAGAAATTTTTGAGGCCAAAGAACAAGCACAGGTTCCTCTTTTGGCGGGCTGGAATTCAGCAGAAATTCCAGGCATGGCTTTCATGCAAGGAAAGCCTTATACCAAAGAAGCCTTTATTCAAAAAGTAAAAGAAGTCTACCCCGAAAACTGGGAAGAGGTTTTAGCACTTCACCCCCATGAAACAGCACAAGAAGTGGAACAATCCGCAACTGATCTGGCTTCAGATCGATTTATTGCCTACAGCACTTGGAAATGGATTGACCTTCATTCAAAAAACTCCATTCAGCCCGTTTATCGCTACCTCTACAGCAAGTTAAGACCTGCTTTGCGCGACCCTAATCTTATTCCTGGTTTAGCTGGAGGAACTATGGAAAGAAATGGACAGGAAGCTCCCAAGGCAATTGGTGCTCCTCACGCTTGCGAAATTGAGTATGCCATGGGAAATCTTTCTATTGTAAATGATTATGCATGGGAAAAGGAGGATTATAAGGTATCAGAAGTTTTCCAAAATTATTTCGCCAACTTCATTAAAACAGGTAATCCTAATGGCGAGAACCTACCGTTATGGGAAAAGATAGAGGTAAATTCCAACAGCCCGAGTTTTATAAATATTGATGTAGAAACCAGACTGGAAAAGTCTACCGTTGAGGAACGCTATCATTTTCATGACCGCTTTTATGGAAATACCAATAAATAACCAAAAGGAGCCTAGAGCTCCTTTTTTTATGTGTTTTTCGTTCCTGCCAGTACCATTTTCAAAGTTCCATAATCGTACTTGCCTTTGAAATGATCCCTTAACTCTTTGACTCCTTTAAATTTTTCTAAACTCCCCAAAATCTCCAAAATCACTTCACTTGGTAAACAGTCTTCTAAATCAATCCTACCGAATGCAATGCCCTCTGCCAAATGAGATTTAATTGTAGATTCGGCAAGACCTCTTTCCAAAGAAATTTCAGCTATGGACTTTCCTGACTCAAAAAGCTCCATTGTAATTTCAAGAGAATCTCCTTTTTGTCTTTTTGGTTTTGGACCTCCTGTTTTTCTTCTTCCTGTTTTTGATTTGATATCTTTCAACCGCTCCAAAGCTTCTTCTTTAGCTTGGTCTATGAATTGTTTTCGGACTTTTAATAAATCTCCTTCAATCGCATTCATTATGGAGGGAATTCCACCTAAAAAAAACTCTTCCAAAATCATTCGGATTTTTTTGATTTGGACAATTTTCTGGAAAAGAAGCTGCTCCAAAGATTCCAATCCCTGCAAATAATTTTTTGTTTTGGAAAAATGGGATACCATCGCCATCTGCTCAATCAGACGCTTTAAAATCTCCAAAAACTTTTCTTCGTAATAATTCGAGCCCTTTTGAAGGCGCTCAAAAAACATATCCTTGTTTTCTGTAACTTGAAGATGGAGAAGTTGATTTTGAAATCGGCTGGAGTTTCCCAATTCAGCTTGGACTTGTTCTTTGATCCAAGGAATACTGGACTGCATACTTTCATCGACAAACTCAAAACTAGACTCCTGCTCCTTCTGAAAATAGACCAATTCTTTCAGGAAAGGCTCGAAATCAAAGATTTCTCTGATGATTTTCTGCTGATAGCGCTCCCGGTGGATTTCCAATAGCTCTTGAAGCCTTTTTTGAGCTTTTGCAGAAAGCGAAAAATCAACCACAGCCCGGTCTGAAAACAATAAATCAGCTTGAACCCTACTTCTAAGAATCAGTCCATCCAAACTTCTAAGTCGACTAAGAGCCACATACACCTGCCCAGGTGCAAACGCCTCCCCCACATCAATAATTGCCTTATCAAAGGTCAATCCCTGACTTTTGTGAACAGTCACAGCCCAAGCTAATTTGATAGGGAAATGGCTGAAAGTTCCAATCACTTCCTCATCCAATTCCTTGTTGGAGGGATTAATTACATATTTTTTATTTTCCCATATTTCCTTTCGCAAGGAAAAATCACCCCTTTCCCCATCCATCTTGACGGAAATCGAGTCTTCATCCAATGCAGTTACCGTAGCTAGTTTACCGTTAAAATATAGCCCCATTCCAGAGCTGTCATTTTTTATAAACATAATCCTTGCTCCAACTCGAAGTTCCAGTTTCTCGGGAATTGGATACAACGATTCAGGAAAATCTCCCCATATCTCGGCTTGGTAAAATGAAGACCCTCCAGGCAAATTTTGAAGTTCCTTGGTGTTAATCTGTTCCGCCTTGTAATTATGGGTTGTAATGGTAATACATTCGCTAATGGATTGAATTTCTTTCTCGGACTTGTAGTGCTTATTTAACAGCTTTATATCCTCTGAGGTGACTTGATTTTCCCTAAGGTGATTGAGAACTTGAATGAAATCATCCTCCTCCTGACGAAAAATTTTATCCAACTCTAAATAAACCATCCCGGATTGCTGAAGTGCTTTTGCTTCAAAAAAATGCATGGAAGAATAAAATCTTCGAAGAATCTGCCATTCCTGGTCTTTCACGATCGGAGGAAGTTGATAAAGATCTCCAATCAACAAAATCTGCACTCCTCCAAAAGGATCCTGAAAATTCCCTTTGACACTCTTCATCCGATAATCTATGGCATCTAGAATATCGGCTCGTAACATACTTACCTCATCAATAACTAAAAGATCCACCGACCGAAGTACGTTCTTTCTCACTTGATTTAAAGGATGCTTTCGGGCCAAGGTGCTTTGAGTGAAGAATCCATACTGATCTGTGAAATTTCCTTCTGGTTCCCGCACCGGCAAAAAACTTCCCAAAGGAAGTAAAAATTGAGAATGGATGGTCACTCCTCGAGCATGCAAAGCAGCAATACCTGTAGGAGCAACTACGATGTAGTTTTTGTAAGTATGATCAGCAAGTTGCCGTAAAAAAGTCGTCTTTCCTGTACCTGCCTTACCTGTCAGAAAAATTGGTGCTGCAGTTTGATTTATAAATTTTGCAGCTAGTTTTAATTTATCCGTAGAAAAATCTTGCATCATAGTCATTCAAAGAAAAAGCAGATAAAATAAAATCCCAATTTTATCAACTAGGAATATGGTGAGTAGCATTAAAAATTATTCTGAATCCATCTGCTTCACCTCTTCTTTTTCGGCTTTTTATTTTCTGGATTTTTCAAAAACATTCTTCCCACTTCTGAAGGCATAATTTGCGTTATCCCTGTCTTACAGGTTTCCCAAATAAAATTAAACGGGCCTCTATACACATTTCGAGAAGATCGAAAGGTAGCCTTTCTATAGTTATTTTGATTGGGAAGATTGGTCTTACGAAGAGCCATATTTCCCGCAAATGAGGCCAACTTATTGATATCTTGAGTTTGCCCTTCTTTCACAATTTCAATTTGAAAATCCTCAAAATCAAAGGTAAGGTCACTTTGGGCCGTGTATTCTTTTGCATCCATTTGTAACTCCAATCGATGCAATTTCCCGGAGTTGATTTTGACTCCGGATAATTCTTCTGTTATAGCATTGAGTGAGGTCAAATCCATGGGTGAAAGAGACATTGTCAACTGAAATGACTCTTCCTCATATGGCACAGAAATAACAGCATTCAAAGGCGTATTCCCCATAAAATTGCTCTGAAGGGATATCTTCATTGCCCGTTTCTTTCGTAAGGAATCAACTGTGACGAACCCATTAATTTGGGCATTCAAATCATCAAAGCGAATCAATCCAGGTTTTTCTTTACCATCTCCTATTTCCATATAGTCAAACCGACTGTTTTGGAGAAGTACTGTGTCTATATCCACGGGAAAAGGAATACTTTCCAACAATCCCACAAAGAGTTTCTTAGGGGATTCAACAGGCCTAGGCTTATTTTTATTTCGCAAATCGACCATTACCAAGCTATCCAATACCAATTTATTCGCAAACGAAGACCATTTTCCATAAAGATCACTATTCGCATCTATTCCCTTTAAGGTCAAACTCTTTAAATCAAAATTGATCATATCTTCCTGATATTCAGAAATCTCAGATGCTTGGACTAAATCGTCTGAGGTGTAGAAAGAAATGTCATCTATTTGAATTTCCTGATGCAAAAGGTCCAGATTAACGGAACCAATATTTAGCCTTTTCCCCTTGTTCAATTCCATTTGGAGATTTTTCAAACTGCTCTTTATTTCTTCCAATTCAAAAGGGACAATATGAGTTAAGATTATTTTATCAGTCTGAATACCAGTTGCTTGAATTGATAAATCGGTAAAACCTCCAATTCTTCTTATTTCCGTACCCTCCTGAAGAAAAAGCTCTGCAGTTCCGTTTATTACTTTAAAATTTTTGATTTCTCCCCTACGGAGAAAATCCTCAAAAAACTTCTGAAAGGCATGAGATCCTTTTTTTTCTTCTGACTTCTCGTTAGTCAGAGTCAACCGAAATGCGGGTCTATCTAAAATTGCCTCGTCAATAACCAAATGCTTCTCAATCAAAAAATCCCAAATGTGAATATTGTACAAAATGATTTTTTCAAGGCTACCGCTAAATGAATTGGAGTCTTCACTTTTTACAGGAATGATCATGATTCGCTCGAGCTCAACTTTTTGGCTTAACAAATTCACGGATAAATCCTCAAAGTTCAGATCATAGGACCGATTGGGATTGGTATTAATCCGACTTCTAATCAAATTCCCAACCTGGGTAGACAGATAAAAAATTATCCCTACAGCCAAGAAAAGTAGAAAGGATAGCCCAAAAAGAATTTTTTTCATGCATATAATTTAATCAGATATTTATGAAATCTTGAAACCCTTCCTAGCAATGAAAAAAATACTACTTACCAAAATTCCTTTTCTCATTCTTTTATTTCTTTTTGGAACAACCTATTCTTCAATGGCTCAAGATTTCACATTGCGAATTTTATCCTACAACATCTATCATGGTGAAAATCCCAATAATCTTGGAGAATCCAACTTGGATTCCATCGCTAAACTTATCCTAGATCTTGACCCCGATGTGGTAGCACTACAAGAAGTGGATAGCATGACCGAGCGTACCGCAGGAATCTATGGTCAAAAAATTAACCTTATTGCGGAATTAGCTAAAAAAACCGGAATGGAAGGGTACTTCGCTAAAGCCATGGATTTTTCAGAAGGGGGTTATGGAGAAGGATTACTGGTAAAAAGTCCTGAAAATTTCCTGAAACAGACTCTTCCTATTCCTGCCGGAGGTGAACCTAGGGCTGCAGCATGGACTTCTCTGAAACTTGGCAATCAAATTATCTGGGTTGGTGGAACACACCTTTGCCACCAATTTCAAAATAATCGATTAGCCCAAGTTCAATCTGTTTTGGATTTTACCGAAAACAAAAATTCACCGGTAATTTGGATGGGAGATTTAAATTTCAAGCCATCTGACTTAGAATACAGAGCCATTGATCCTAGCTGGCAGGATGCGGCAAAAGTAATGGAGGACGAATCCCCTACATATCAATCATCCTCGGAAGAGGGGCGAATTGATTACATTTGGTATTCTAAAAATCACTTTGAATTAATTCAATATCAAGTAATTCCAGTTTTCCATTCTGATCATTTCCCTGTTTTTGTAGAATTAAAATTAATAACCCCATGAAAAAGACCTTAAGCTTGATCATTCTAGGATTATTTGTGTTGGCATGTTCCCAAAACAAGGATAAATCAGAAGTTGAATGGAGGGAACTTTTTAATGGAAAAGATCTTCAGGATTGGCATGTTAAAATCCGAAAACATGATTTGGATGAAAATTTCGCCAACACCTTCCGGGTAGAAGAAGGCTTGCTCAGTGTCCGCTATGATGGTTATGAGGCTTTTGATCAGCAGTATGGTCATATTTTCTACAAAGAGCCTTTTTCATATTATCTACTTCAGGTAGAATACCGCTTTGTCGGCGAACAAGCTCCTGGTGGTGAAGGTTGGGCATGGAGAAACAGCGGAGCTATGCTTCATTCACAGGATCCTAAAACAATGCTGAAAGATCAGGATTTTCCTATCTCCATTGAAGGTCAATTTTTAGGTGGAAATGGAAAAGACGAAAGAACCACATGCAATCTTTGCACACCTGGCACCAATGTCGTTTTGGCTGATACCCTTTTCACTCCTCATTGCATTAATTCCAATTCAAAGACTTTCCATGGGGATCAGTGGGTTCAAGCAAATTTCATTGTTCTTGGAGGAGAGGAAGTTCATCACTTGGTAGGAAGAGATACCGTCTTCAGTTACTTTCAACCTCAAATTGGAGGGGGCATGGTCAATCCGGTTGATTCACTGGTAAAAAAAGATGGAACCCTATTGGAATCCGGATATATCGCCTTGCAAAGCGAGAGCCATCCGATTGATTTTAGAAGGGTAGCGCTTATTGACATTTCTTCCTATAGAAATGATCGTGAAAAAATGAGTGAGCTTGTCCATCAGGCCTTATCCATAAAACCTATGAATTGAGGGTAAATCACAAGATTTTTTAGCAAATTCAAATTAATCATTAGATTATTTAAAGATTTCAAAGCCTCATTTTAGAAAATTTGTTTTTAGCTATTGAAAATTTTTAGCCCCAAAATTTCAATTTACCCAAAAATTAGGCTAGATTTTACTAGAAATTTTTCCTTACACTAGCCTGATTATTAATGATTTTCAAAAAACTCTGGAATGCTTTCCTTCGCATTTTTGGCAAAGAAACATCCATCCCAGCCCATTCACCATCTCATGAACCCCTCCTTAAAACTTCAAATAAAGAAGTTAAAGGAAGTTTAAAAGTAATTGAAGGAATACTTCCAACTGACATTTACGGAGTTTTCAATGTCTCACTTCCAGTAGGGTCCGTTAATTCTGATGGGCTCCCCTTCCCTGAAAAAACAAAAGAAGGAAAACATAATCCAGAGTTTGGATCTCCGATAATGAATGGTGACGGAATGGTGATTCAGGTGAACTTCAACAATCCTGAACCAACCATCCAAAGCAAAATCATGAAAACCCCTTGTTATTATGCTGATTTGGCAACCAAGCAAGGAACTCCTCATCATGGATTGATGGGTTTTCACAATATGGGTATCACCCGAATGAGCATGGTCTTTGGTGCCAGGAATGAACTGAATACTTCCACCCAACCTGTAAAATTCAAGGGTCAAAAAAAAGGAAGCCTAATGGCAACTTATGATGTAGGACGTCCTTATTTGTTGGATTCCGAATCTTTGGAATTGATTACTCCTATGGGAAAATGCAGCGAATGGATGACAGCCGAACCCCCTATGGTACCCTGGCCCTTTGGAATTGTACAGACTTCAGCCCATCCCATCTTCGATCCGGTTACGCAGGAAGTTTTTACCGTCAACTATTCGAGAGATAAAGGTTCCTTCACCCATTTGGAACAAACTATTCACCATCTGAAGAACAATAGGGAATCCTTTAAAGACAAACTTGAAAAACTGGCACATGAACTGGTTGATCATGAAGATGACAAACATGTTCATCACCAAGTGACCAACTTTTTCCAGGATTTGAATACACATGTGGAAGGCAATCCACACGATCCTGACGAACCCAAAGGAGATGTTTTCATGTATTTATTGGCTTGGAATGGAGAAGGCCCTGTGGTTCATTGGGATCTTGAAGATCAATTTGGGGACAAACTGGCGATCTATGAATGCATGCACCAAATGGGAGTTACAGAGGATTTTATTATTCTTTCCGACTGCTCCTTCAAATTTGCATTGGATTTACTATTTGACAATCCTTTCCCAGAAAGTAAAATAATCGAGCGCTTAATCAGGAGATTGGGTACTGTAAAAATGGAACCATTTACCACGGTTTATTTAGTCAAGCGGGCAGATTTGGATCCTAAAAAAGAAAAAGTAACGGCCTATAGACTTGAAAGTCCTATCCCTCTAGAAACAATTCATTACAGCTGTGATTATTCTAACCCTGACGGTGTCATCACGCTGTATGGGGTCCACAATGCTGCTACCTGTATTGCAGAATGGGTACGAACTTTTGACAAAAGAGCATTAGACAAGAAACCCGTTGATCCCGATTATTATTCTCTTTTTGCGGTAGGAAGCATGGATATAAGCCGCTTGGGAAAATGGAAAATTGATTCCAAAACTCTCAAAGTCCTTGAAGAAGAAAGTCAGGTTTATGAAGATCCTGGAAAATATAAGGAAGATCATTTGGGCCCAAACACATGGACTATTGTTTTATATACTTATCGAGATATTCTTTCTGCTGAAAAAACAGTCCCAACCATCAAACAGCTTTGGTATGTCAGTGATGGAACCGAACCGAACCTTTTGACTGACTTTGTCTATAAACTGTATAAAAAATATCCTCACCGAAAGCTTTCCCTAGAGGAAATTAAGGATGCAACAAGGCGGGAACTTCCATTTAGTGTAACTCGCGTGAATTTGGAAACCATGGAGCCGGAGGATTATTTCCAATGCGAGAAAAAAACCTATATCCGAGGAATTCATTTTATTCCAAAGAAAAGCCCAACTCCCTCAATTCCAGAAGAATTAGATGGATATCTTTTTTGCCCAACTCAGGTGGGACACCAACAATCTGATGGAGATTGGAAATATACAAGTGAGTTTTGGGTTTTCGATGCCACCTCCATTGCTCAAGGACCAATCTGCAAACTGGCAAACGACGATGTCAAATTTGCCTTTACACTTCATACTTCATGGATGCCGGAAAGCGGCCCATCTGATCAAAGTTTCAGGATTTCGACTCAAGATGACTATGATGAGGTTATCAATAATCTTGGAATTAAAGCCGATCAAAAATTTTTGAAGCAATTCTTTGAAGAAAATGTATACCCTCATTTCAAGTAAATGTTAAAAGAAATTGGTGATATCCATTCCCTAAAGCTGCTTTATGAAAGCAATCGAAGCAAACTCTTCACAGCAAGTAATGAAGAGGGTGAAAATATATTGATTAAAGAGGACCTGACAGGTGATTTGGGACGGTTGCATAATGAAGCGATGATCGCCAATCGCTCATCCCATGCTGGTTTTAATCCTCAAGTAATTCTTTACAATAGTCGGGTAGTGATGGTTCGGGAATTTTTGAAAGGAAAATCCCTAAATGAAATCATTGAAAAAAAGCCTCTACCGATCGAAAGCTTTATTCATTTTGCAATAAAAATTTGCCATCAATTACAGGATATTCATAGTAGTGGAACCCTCCACAACGACCTCAACCCCAGGAATATCATCATTGATGAGGAAATAGATTCCTGCCGATTAATTGACTTCGAATTTGGGACATCCATTCAAAATTTAGAATTACAATTTGAACCGCTCAGCACCATATCTGGCACCATCGAGTACATTTCTCCGGAACAAACAGGGAGAATGAATAGAAAGCTCGATCAGCGAAGTGACTATTATTCCCTGGGTGCTACCTTCTATGAAATGCTAACCGGACAGCCTCCTTTCGAGGGCGAAGATGTTTTAGCAATCATTCATTGCCATTTGGCAATTCAGCCGATTCCTCCTAGAAAGCTGAATCCAAACGTCCCTAAGTTTTTAGACAAAGTTGTTCTAAAGCTTCTGGCAAAAAATGCGGAGGAACGTTATCAATCTATTCCTGGACTTTTAGCGGATTTGAATCTTTGTGAGCATCAGCTGAAAAAGAATGGCACAATTCAGGATGGAGAACCGGGTCTGACAGACATCGCCTCCAAGCTTCATATTAGTCAGCATCTTTATGGACGAGATAATGAAGTAAGTATTTTAAAAGCCCGCTTTGCAGATGCTTGTCTTGGCAGAAAAATACTGATGACGATTGGAGGGTATAGTGGAGTTGGAAAAAGTGTCCTTTGTCAAGAACTCTACAAGGAAGTATCTGTGCAAAACGGTCTATTCCTATCCGGAGCCTTTGATGTCCTGGATCGACAGACACCTTATTTGGCCTTTATCAAGGCATTCCGACAGTTTGCGGATTGGTTAATGGCCGAGTCACAAGAAGTACAGCAATACTGGGCTAAAAAACTAAATCGAGACTTAAAGGGACTAGGCCAAATTATTGTGGATATGGCGCCTAAACTGCGTTTCATTCTTCCTCCACAGCCTGAATTAGTAAGCCTAACGGGATTTGAAAATCAACAGAGGATCCAGTTTACCATCAATGCTTTCCTTCAAAGCCTTGCTTCGGAAGACACCCCGTTGGTTCTGTTTCTCGATGATTATCAATGGGCCAATGATGCTTCTATCGAATTGCTAAAAAGTCTCTTCAATAATTACAATTTGACCCATTTGATGGTTTTGGTAGCCTATCGGGATAATGAAACTCCAGAATTCCACCCTTTTTCCCAAGCCATCCGAACGATCAAATCCAATAATCTCGATGAAAGCCACCTTCTGATTGAAGAAATTCATTTACAGCCTTTGAGTGAGCGGCATGTTGGGATTTTGATTTCAGACACCCTTAAACTCGAATCACTCGAAGTCGCGGAATTAGCTGAGTTGATTTACTCCAAAACCAAAGGAAATCCGTTTTCAATCAATAAGTTTTTGGAGTCTTTATACAAAAACAAGCTGCTTGAGTTTGATTATACCAAAAACAAATGGACCTGGAGTATCAAAAAAATCCAGTCTCAGAATTTAAGTGATGACATTGTAGAATTACTTCTTCTTCGAATTCGTGAGCTACCTGAAAATGCACTACAGGTCATCAAGGCTGCTTCAGTATTCGGGATAGAATTTTCTCTGCATCAATTATCCATTATTACCGGTAAACCTACAACTGAGATTCATTCTTTCCTTTGGCCATTGATCCAGGAAGGATCTTTAATTCCAATGGGAAATGATTATAAATTTATTCCTGAATTCTACAGCGAAACAAATCGGGATATTCATTTTCGTTTTGCCCATGCAAGAATTCAACAAGCCGTTTATGCCCTGTTGGAGTCTTCAGAAAAATCACTCTTTCACTTTGAGGTTGGACAAATCTATCTGCAAAAATTAAATGAGCAAGAGATAGCCGAAAGGCCTATTGAAATCGCCCTTCATTATTCTTTGGGCTATGATGAAATTTCACGATCAAGCAACAAGGAAGAGATTGGATGGCTACTCCTCAAAGCAGGAAAGAAATCTGCAGAATCCGCCTCATTTGAAGGTGCTTTGACTTTCACCGAAATCGCATTTGAGCTTCTTGGTGATAAGCTGAAGAAATCTGAAAAATTTCAACTGCTACTAGAAGGATTAGAATACTCCTATCTGTTGAAGGATACCGAAAAGCAGGAAAAATTTGAAAAATTAGCCTTCGGAGAGGCTGAAACACTAATCGACCGTGTACTGGTCAACGAAGTCATTGTCCGGTGCTTAGGCTTTGCCAACCTACCAAAAAAGGCAGTGGATATCGCCCAAAAAGCATTGTTAGAAGTTGGAATCCATATTCCTGAAAAAGCGAGCAAATTACAGGTCATGTATCATGCGATCATGATTCAAGTGTTGATCCCCCGAAAGAAACTGCTCACAATCAAGGATATTCCAGAGACTAACGATCCCTTAGCCCTGGCAACATTTAAGCTATTGCTAGCTGCACTTTCATCTTACTTTTTCGTCAACATTTCTACCTATCCCATTTTGATTTTTCAAATGCTTAAACTGACGATAAAGAAGGGAATGGCTCCAGAATCGGTTGTAGGAATTGCTTCTTATGGATTGATCTTGACAACTGCCCTTAAAAAACCGGCAGATGGTTATGAAGTAGTAAATAATTCCTTGGAATTATTGAATAAGCCGGATCGAATGAAGTATGCCGCCACCATCAATATGATGTATGTGTCGTTTACCTCCCACATCAAAAACAATATTGTGGATAGTATCCCGCTTACCTATGAAGGATACTTGAAAGGATTGGAATATGGAAACATGGAGTATGCCTGCTGGAATTTATTTTTCAGTACGGCTATCAAATTTCATGTAGGAAATGATTATAAAGCGCAACTTGAAGAGGCTATAGAAACCGAAAAGTTTTCCATTCAATATAATTTTTCAAATCAAGCAGCGATCACCCAAGTAATTGAAAAGTGCTTGGCAGTACACCTTGCTGATGAAAAAGACCTTGAAAGCGAATTGAAAAATCTTCCTAAAAAATTGGAAGAGAATTTCAGAACTGCCGAAAAAGAATCCAATCATATCTACCTCCTATCCTACTATGGATACATAGGAGCTACTCACCTGTTTTTCGGGAAATACAGTGAAGCATTTGAGTATTATGAACATTTCCCCCTTCATATCAAGGACCAACCCAACTCATTTTTCATTAATTATTACAAAATAAACCGAGCTATCAATGCAGTCTTTTTGATGAATCAAATCCGCGATGAAAAATTCCGAGGAGTCAATTTGAAAGATATTATTAATGAAACAATCTCGGAACTTAAATACCTATCCAAATTAAATCCGGTTTCTTATGGTCCCTACATGTCATTGTTAAGGGCCGGAATGAACTATCAAACAAATCAAGAATTGGATGTCCAATTGATGGAAAACAGTATTACCCAACTGAAAGATCTACATCATCCAAGATATTACATCCTATTTGCAGAATTACTAAGCGTCCTTTTCAAATATGAGAAAAATCCCCGACACGAATATTGGAGAAATCAAGCCGCTTCAGAGGCAAGAAGAATAGGTGTAGAAGCAAAATCGATCCGATTGCTTCAAGAAGAAGATGAGGGAAATATTCAAGCTACTGAAAAGGAGAAAATTAAAAGAGGTTCTGTTTCTTCCAGTGAGATTGGACAAATCGACACAAAAACCTTGGTTAAAACCATGGAAGCTTTGGTGAGCGAAATAAAGTTAGAGGCGCTGCTTGAAAAACTCATTACCTATGCCATGGAAAATACAGGCGCCCAAGAAGGACATTTTCTTATCAACCGAGAAGGAAAATGGATTTTGGAGGTTTCAACCATAGCTAATCACCAGTTACATACCCATTTCCCAAAGGTAGAACTTGAAAAAACAGAAGAGGTCAGCGCAGCAATCATCAATTATTCCAAAGCAAGCAAAGAACCTCTGCTAATCGAAGATGCCTTGCTTTCCCAGCCTTTCGATACCGATCCCATCGTTCGGGAGAAATCACTTCGATCTGTTTTGTGTATTCCGTTTATTAACCAGTCAAAGATTTCAGGGATCATTTATCTCACACATTCCCTCAATAAAAGCGCCTTTTCAAAGGAACAGATCTCCCTTATGCGATTAATGGCAGCTCAAATCGGCGGCGTGATTGAAAATGCCCTTCTTTATGAAAACATGGAGCGATTAGTTGCAGAAAGAACTAGAGAGTTAGAAGAGGAAAAGCAAAAAAGCGACTCCCTATTGCTCAATATTCTTCCTAAAGAGATTGCTTCTGAGTTGATTCAAAAAGGAAAAGCATCTGCCAGACTTCATGAGAAGGTTTCGGTAATGTTTGTTGATATCAAGGATTTTACAAGGATTGCTCAGCGTATGAACCCAGATGAATTGGTTCAAAATCTTCAAGTCTTCTTTACTAAGTTTGATGAAATCATGGACAAGTATGGCATCGAAAAGATAAAAACCATTGGGGATGCATATATGGCTGCAGGTGGAATCCCAAGTCCTTCAGAAGACCACGCTTATAAAATCACAGAGGCAGCTCGGGAAATACTTTGTTTTTCTGATGAATTCAATAAGAAAAGCGCTTTGGAAAACAAGCCTATTTTCAATGTTAGAATAGGAATTCACATTGGACCGGTGGTTGCCGGAGTAGTCGGTCATCGTAAGTTTGCCTACGATATTTGGGGAGATACGGTAAACATTGCTTCCCGAATGGAAAGTAATTCAGAAACTGGAAAAATCAATGTTTCTGAAGATTTCTATAAAACCATCAAGGATAAATACAGCTGCGAATTCCGAGGTGAAATAGACGTAAAAAATAAAGGGATGATGAATATGTACTTTATTCACCACCCCAAAAATCCTGAGCATGTAGAAACTTAAACCCTCACTTGGGTGGTTCCTCCTCCTTTTAAAGTAATGGGGACCGGTTGATTGGTTTTCCAACTTCCACCAGTAAAATCCGGTACGTCAATGGAATTGGAACGGTTTGCCACAGACCATTCACTCAGTGGGCTTATACAGCTCCACAAAGCTGCGTCATACACATCCTGATCCAATGGAAGTCCATTTCGAAGACAATCAATCAATCTCCAATCCATCATAAAATCCATACCTCCATGTCCTCCGATTTGCTTCGCTAGTTCCCCAACTTTTTGGACGATCTCGGGAGTATATTTCTTTTCAAGTTCTTTCATTTCCTCTTCTTTCATCCAGCTATGGCCTTTTGAAACTCGGGGTTGAGGATATTTCTGCGCATAACCCTCCGTACCACTTACAACGTGAAGTCGACTGTATGGGCGAGGTGATGTCACATCATGTTGAATCATGATCGACTTACCCAGCTTTGTTTTTACGATTGTGGTATTCATGTTTCCACGATAGGACTTGGCGGCAAATTCTGTCCAAAAAACATCTTTCTCAGCCAATTCTTCTGCCTTTTTTTTCATCTGGAAATCATTAGAACTTAAAGAGGTCAAATACTCCATTTGATCTCCACGGTTCACATTCAGAATTTGACAGATTGGACCTAAACCATGAGTGGGATACAAATTCCCGTTTCGAAAATTTTCTCGAAGGCGCCACATATTTTGATAGCCAGTATCCTTATCAAAATTTAACCATAGCAAATCGTGTATATAGGCTCCTTCCACGTGAACGACCTCCCCAAAAAATCCCTCACGGGCCATTTTTAGAGTCATCAATTCAAAAAAATCATAGCAACAATTCTCCAATTGCATGCAGTGCTTTTTTGTTCGCTCAGAGGTTTCTACGAGTTGCCAACATTCATCCAATGTTCGTGCAGCAGGTACCTCCACAGCTGCATGTTTTCCTACCTCCATGGCATAAACAGCCATAGGCGTATGCCACTCCCAAGGCGTTGCGATATAAATCAAATCTAAATCAGGTCGTTCACACATTTTTTTCCAGGCATAAGTGCTTCCCGAATAAAGCTCAGGTTGGTGAACAGTTCCTGCTAGAGACTGCTTCGCTTTTTCTGCACGTTCGGGTAAAAGGTCGCACAAGGCTTTAATTTCAACTCCCTCAATTTTACTGAGTCGATCAACTGCCCCTGGTCCTCGCATCCCTAGCCCAACAATTCCTACACGCACTATATCAAGTTTAGGGGCTGCATAACCACACATATTAAAAAGCTGTTCACGCTCATTTCCATATTGCGCCTCCCAAGGCAAAAGAGATTGGGATTGAGCGGCAACATTGCCTAGCCCGAAAAACCCCATACCTGCAGCACTAGCAGATTTCAAAAACTCCCTTCTTCGATTGGATTTCATATTGATTTAGATTGATTTGAGAAACTAGTTAAGAAAAAAACTGTAAAAGTCTAAATGCTATTTGACTAGGACTTCAAACAAAAAAACCGGAGACAACATATCTCCGGCCTTTCCCAAAACTATTACGCATTATCTAAGTCTATTCGCCTGTACGCTTACAAGTATTTAATCCTAATGGAAGGTATAATGGACAAAAACCAACAAAACTGGTTAGGGTAAAAACCACACCAACCACTACGGCAATTATTCCTAATGTTCCTGCTAATACATCCGAGAAGTATAACCCGATCAGTATCGCCGCTAAGACTAGTCTAATGGCCCTATCGGTATTTCCCATATTTTTTTCCATGGCATTTTTGGGTTAAATGATTGAAAATGAATTAAAATCACCATTTGAAGGTCTATAATTTCCTTTGGTGATACCATGACAAAAGTCACAGATAAAGCTGATTTACAGAATTTCACGAAAAATCCTATCCTAAGCCAGAAAATAACCTTTTTAAAATTCTGTTACCAAGTCAAAAAATCTCAGGCAATCAATTCTGTTTTTATCAAAATATCTTCTTCTAGCGTTCTATGAACCGGGCATCGATTGGCAATTTCAAGGAGCCGTTGCCGCTGAGCAGGGTCTAAGTCCCCTTCCAGAGAAATTCTACGGGTAAACTGACTTACCTTCGATTCGGATTTGTGAGAATGTTCGGAATCTTCTCTGTGGACTCGCTCATGATTTAAGTAAACAGTTACTTCCTTCAATAGCCATTTCTTTCTCTCTGAATACATTTTTAAAGTCATAGCCGTACAACTTCCCAAGGAAGCCATCAAAAAGTCATAAGGTGTAGGACCCAAATTCTTACCCCCTACCTCAATCGGTTCATCCCCAATCAAGTGATGATGGGGAGTTTTAATTTCAGTAGTGTAGCCATCTCCAGCACTAAGCCGAACCATCACTGGATGGCCCTTTGTTTCATTTTCTTTCTTTGGACTAGCGGGAACATAGCGATTACTCCAAGAAGCAACCAATTGCCCAATATAAACTGCATCCGAATCTTTGGAAATCAAATGATCAGCCCCATCCAATGATACAAAGCTTTTGGGATGAAAAGCTGCCTCATAAATCTTTTGGGCATTCTCTATGTCTACAACCTGATCTTGTGGCGAATGTAAAATTAAGAGAGATTTTTTTAGCCTCTTCAGCAAAATCTTCAGAGGTTCTTTTTCCAAATCTTCAACAAAATCATTACCCACGAAAAAAGGTTTCCCCCCAATGGAAACCGGGGTTTTCCCCTCTGGAGTTGTTTCTTTTGACTCTTTTGAAGAAAGGACTTGAATATGAGCAGGGTCTGCAGGGGCACCTATGGTTACCAAGGCAGCCACGGAAGGAATCCTAGCTGCAGCGTGCAAAATTGCCGTACCCCCTACGGAATGTCCTAATAGTAATCTGGGAAATTCATAATTTTCTCCCAAAAACCCCGCAGCATCAATTAAATCCGAAATATTTGAAGTGAATTCTGTATCTGAACCTTCCCCCTCCTGAGACTTTAAACCTGTAAAATCAAAACTTAATACAGCAATTCCTTCATTAGACAAGGCTCTTGAAATGATACTAATTGCAGAAAAATTCTTCGAACAGGTAAAGCAATGGGCGAAAATGGCAAAAAATAATGGCTGACTATCTAATGGATGGTACAAATAGCCCTTAAGGTTAACACCCTTGCGATTTTTAAAAATAATTTCTTTTGGATCCATTTAGGCTAATTTACCATCTCTACTTGAATGTTTTCCAAATTGATTTCTGACAATAATTCAAGCTCCCCTTTTTCAAAGAGTTCCTGCATTTTTTCAACAGGCGTGTTTTTATCCTCAGGTTTATAATTCAAATAATTCTGAAAACGAATACCCTGAACTGTCTGAGCTGAACTTACTTCTCGAAAACGAATACCTCCACCATCTGTATGATAACTGTAGGCCATAAAATCCACAAAAAATGTTTCTGAATGTATCCAATAAAGGAACTCATCGTCAAAATCATCCCCTCCTCCCTCTTTCTGAAAAGTTACTTTGATCAAATGATAAGGCTCTCCTTTTAATTCTGTCTCTCCCAAATAATTTTTGATAACCGCCGCATCATTCAAACCATAAGGTAAAAGAGCAAAATAGGCCACTGAATTGACTGATCTAGAAAAAGCTCCAATTCGCTCTTCTGTCAAAGTATCTATAGGGGTCCCGTTTACTGTTCGCAAAAAGCCATCGTTATTAAGTACATCTCGTACGAGCCCTGTTGAATCCGAAAATTCACGGGAATACTCAAAGCGATTTGGACTTTTGAAAATTTGGTAGTGGAAATCCCTGAAGTCAAAATCGATCCTTGCAGACTCATAGCGCTTTCCCCCATGGGCTTCGATAGCTTTGTCTACAATTTTTTCAGCTTCTGTTCTGGGCGAACAAGCAATTAGAAAACCCAAAAAAAGAAATATTAAGACATTGATTTTCATTTGTTTACAAATTTAAATTCAAAGTTATCATAGAGATAATCAGCTCTCAAATATAGTTTTTCTCCCGCTTCATTGATGCGATAGCTTTTTCTGATTCTATAAAATGTAAAGGGCGTAACTTGGTTAAAATCAATATTTTCAACCAGGCTCCTATGGTCACTTAATTGGACCTCATTTCCCATCATACGTTTGGAAATGGGATCAAAATAATACCACCAAATATCATTTCCCTCTCCATACTCCACTCGAACAACCTCCGCTTCTCCTATTGGGGTTTTCTGAATTCCTTCCGAAACAAAAACAGAACCCTCTTCTTCCATCAGTTTCCAGGGTTGGGCAAAGGCATAGTAGGCTGCATCAAAATCCTTTTTCTTGGAGGCCAGAAAATCAGGGTTTTCTATTCCATTTCCGGCTATGGAATAATGGGTTTTACCTTTTGAAAAAGAAAGTACATGCTCCACCGAGTCTTGAATCCAGAAAATCTTTCCAGAAAATTCAGGTTTAAAAGAAAACTGAATCTTTTGATCCGTTTCTTTTTCAACTGAACCGTCTTCCTTCAACAATTGAGTCCATTTTCTAAATGATATAAATTCTAAATTATCCCAGTTTTCCTGTCCTCCATGTGCTTCAATAGCCTCTTTTATGATTCTCCGTGCTTCCCTTTGTTCCTTGGGTTCACAACCCCAAGAAATCAATACCACCAGTACCAATAAACCTTCGAGGAGTTTTTTGAAATACATACTTTCAGATAATTTTTCTTTGAAGATAGGGAAGTAATCCCAAGCTAAGGCAATCCCAAGTATTCCATATTCCAAGAATAGCCAGGCTGGACTTTCTTCAACAGGTATTTTTCCATAAGCCTGATACGAAAAGATCAATGAAAAACTCCAGGCAATTGCAGAAATTCGATTGACAAAAAGGCTCAAGCCCAAAACCGGCAAAATATACCAAGGATGGACTACGGGCTGAAATAAAAAATAGATTAGGTAAACCCCTACCCAAAGATCAATCAAAGGAATCAAGCGCTGGGGCTTGAGTTTTAAAGTCGTGAAAAGAATAATTATAAATGTGACTCCACCCAAGATCTTGGTCAAATAGTAAATGGTATTATATCCCTCTATCCAATAACCTATTTCCCTACCCAAATAATAGATGGAAGCGTTAAATTCGAATTTTCCCTGATAAAGCTGGAGTGTCTGGATAAAATTCCCCCAAGCATCCTCCCAAATCAAAGGCAAAAACGAAATACTGATTGCTAAGATTACCCCAATCCAGAAAAAGGCATGAGCCCGAGTTCTCCTAAACAAAAATAAAGACGGAAGTAAAATCAAAGGGAGTAATTTGGTACTTACAGCCAACCCCCAAAAAGACCCGGAGAGAAACTTTTTATGGCGAGTTAAAGCCCATATACAAGCAAGAAGAAAAAACAAAACCAACCCTTCAAAATGAAGATTTCCTACAATTTCCTGGATCACGAAAGGATTTAGCCAATAGAGAATAATTTTTCCCGCTGGTATTGCCAGATGTCTGAAAATCCTCAAAAACAATAAAAATACACCTACCTCTATCCCAATTAAAATGAGTCTTAGCAGGAAAATACCCCTATCTAATTCACCAATTGAGAAAAAAGATGCGGTCGCAAATAACAATTGATTTAACGGAGGATAAACGGAGAAATAATCAGGAGAATTAAGTAAAGGAATAGTTTTTTCAAAAAACCTAGTAGAATCCTCAAATCCCTCCTGACGCATCCACTGATGGGGGGTATATTCATAAGGATTCTCTCCAGAAAGTACCACTTCCCCATCCCAAAGGAAACGGACATAATCCTCTGACCAAAGTGGAGTTGAATGGATTAATAGAGTCCGAATAAAAAGGCCGAGTATAAAAACACCTAACCAATTTTTTAGTCCTCTCCACTGCCAAAATAACCCCAGCATTGCCAGGAAACTGAGAAGATAGACTAGAAAAATGAACTGAAAGTCCTCTCGAGGGAAATGATATCCTAAAAGATAATTCCCACCAATCAGTAGAAAAATAAAAACACCAACCAGAATATGATTATGCTTTTCTTTCACAAGCCTAGTTGCTTTCGGAGCCATTCATCTTCTACTCCATTTTTGGTCCAATAGTCGATCAGCATTTTTTCCTTTCGAATAGCAAGAGACCGTTCTTCTCGACCACTTGGCGATATACGTATCTCTTCCCAACTCACAATCTCAAAGGGAAAAGTTTTAATAAATTGAATCTTTACCGTACGGTTCAATTCAGGGTATTCAATTACAAATTGATTGGTCTGCTGACCCAATTCTTCTAAGCTTATTTCTGCCCGATAGGCTTTGAAGGGGATATGAGCAAATCGTTGAAAAGTTAAAGATGGAATTAAGCGAATATTACCTTTTGGCACCAATTCCGGATTCAACCGTATTAAATTAAAAATCTCATCTTCAGAAGAGGCATCCACTTTAAGCTCTTGGTCTCCTTCCGACTCAAAGTAAGAAAAGAGTTTTGCCTGATACGCTGCATTTTTCCAATTCAATTGAGCAAAAGTTTGGCCGCACCATTCCGAAACAGAGTGAGTGATTTTAAATGCAGGAACATCATCCTGGACTGGAGTAAATACCGACAGCATGGTATGGTAGGGATAAATCCCTGTCTCGAAATCCCTTGTCATATTAAGCTTGAGGACTTTTCTTGCATCTCCTCCAGCACTTTCCGGATCATCTAATTTAACCTGCTTTCTTCTGGAAAAATCTTCAGTAACAAAAATCATTACCGTTTTTCCTTCCCGCTCTTCTCCGTACCGACTCTGCTTCAGGTCAAAGACATTAATCTCTGCTTTTCCTTGATACCAATAAGCCCCGAATTGCTCTTCATCAATGATTTCTCGGCTTTTAGGACCACAAGCCGTAAAAAAAACGAATAACAAAAAGGCCGATAAGGCAAACCACGTAGATTTCATAAATCAAAGTGCTTCAGGCTTTCCAATATTTAAAAATGGTCAAAATTATTTTATATCCTGCACCAATTACTCCTTTTACCGTTCCACTCACCTTGGATACTCCAATGCGCTTTCGATAGGATACGGGTACTTCAAGGTATCTCAATCCCCTTTGATGAGCCTTGATCTGCATTTCAATAGTCCAACCATAATTTTCATCCCTCATTTCCAATTCGAGTAGCTTTTTCCAAAGGATAGCACGAAAAGGCCCTAAATCAGAATAATGAGCTCCCTGAATCCATCTCATCAAAGTCGTTGCAAGCCAATTTCCAAAAACCTGGGGCAAAGTCATGGAGCCTCTTTCTCGATTTCCCATAGCTCTTGACCCTATTACCATGTCAGCCTTCCCCTCTTCAATAGGCTTGATTAACAAGCCCATTTCTTCTGGATAATCACTAAAATCACCATCTAAAAATACCAATACGTCGGGTTGAACTTCTTGGCTTTTAATCCAATCCATGGCAGTAAGGCAGGCTTTCCCATAGCCCTTTTGCCCTTCGAAAACTACAATAGCACCTGATTTTTGAGCAACCTCTGCGGTTGAGTCCGTAGAATTATTATTGGCCACAACAATATGCCTCACCCAGCTAGGAATAGCCGAGATAACCTTCGGAATAGATTTTTCTTCATTAAAAGCCGGGATGATTACATCCACTAGAAGTCCTGACGACATGAATTTTACTTTCCTAAACTATATGATCGAAATGAGGTGATAAACACCATCCCATACCCAAAGGCAAGCATAGCATGAAATGGTAAAAACAAAAAATATTCATAACGAAAAGCCAATATCACCATAAAGGTAAATATGAGAGAAAGCCCACCTTCGATCCAAGTTGTCAGAGGCATAGAAATCTTCAGGTAGCGATTTGTTTTAAGATTAGATTTACCGGCCTCTAGATTGAATTTGGGAGTTCGAATAAAAGGAGACTTCTTACCACTTAGTCCTTCCCATACTGCCTGTGCATTATGCAAAGCCATCCCCATGGAAACGGAAAGAAATAAGGGTAAAATCAAAATGGATTCCAATAAACTGGCCCAAAAGCGTTTTCGTGAATAGAAGTGGGAAACAAAATACACCAATGCAATAATTGCAAAACCTATTAGGAACAGACCCGCAATTCTTGTCAAAGAAGTCGAAACCCCATTCAAACCCAACCAAGCCACCCCAATGCTTGAAAGGCTTACTGTAAGAATTACCAGGAAAATACTGCTATTGAATAAATGGGCTACAGCATGCATTTTGGTTTTAAAGGGAAAATTGGAAGCGAGGACAGATTGGGCATGTTTTCGAGCACATTCAGCGCCGCCCTTATTCCACCGGAACTGCTGTGATTTAATTGCTGACATAATGGGCGGAAGCTCGGCCGGGGAATGGATTTCTGGTTTATAGACAAACTTCCATCCCTTTTTTTGAGCCCGATAACTCAAATCCAAATCCTCAGTCAACGTATCATCCTCCCAATTCCCGGCATCAACAATACAAGTTTTTCTCCATACACCTCCGGTACCATTGAAATTTATAAAAGCTCCCAAAGTATTCCTTCCTACTTGTTCGATCGTAAAATGAGCGTCCAAAGCAAAAGCTTGAAGTCGCGTTAATAGGGAATGATTTTCATTCAAATGCGTCCATCGGGTCTGAACCATTCCAACACGATCATCTTGAAAATAGGGAATCGTTTTTTTCAAAAAATCGGGATTTGGAAGAAAATCCGCATCAAAAATGGCAACAAACTCTCCTTTGGCAACAACCAGCCCTTCACGAAGAGCCCCAGCTTTAAAGCCTTTTCGATTACTACGATGAAGGTAAACAAAGGGAAAGGCGGGATATTGCTTTAGTTTTGCCTGAATCAAACCACTTGTTTCATCAGTGCTATCATCCA
>JABXHZ010000282.1 GCA_013373335.1 Cyclobacteriaceae bacterium
AGCCAATCCCGAACATTCTCCCCTTTTCCATAAACTGGAAGCGGCTTCATGTTTTTGATGTTATTGATACAGAGCGGAATCAATTTTTCAGGAAAATGATTGGGACCGTAATTATTAGAGCAATTCGAAACCACGGTTTTCATTTTATACGTATTGGCATAAGCACGAACAAAATGATCCGAAGCAGCTTTAGATGCGGAATAGGGCGATTGGGGATCGTATGGGGTTGTTTCCAAAAAGAACCCGCCATCATGCAAGGAACCATAAACTTCATCCGTGGAAACATGATAGAAAAGGTGTTGATCCAACTCCCCAGCCCATGCCTTTTTCGCAGCGTTTAGCAAATTTACTGTGCCAAACACATTGGTTTTGACAAAGGCCAAAGGGTCACTGATAGACCGATCCACATGAGATTCAGCAGCCAAATGAATGACATCCGAAATTTGATGCTTTGAAAAAACCTGATCCAAAGCGTCTGAATCTTGAATATCTACTTTTTCAAAACGGTAATTTTCAGCACCTTCTATTTCTTTCAGGTTTTCCAAATTCCCCGCATAGGTTAAAGCATCCAGATTCACGATCAAATAGTCTGGATATTTTTCGACAAAAAGTTTTACCACATGTGAGCCAATAAAGCCAGCTCCTCCGGTAATCAAGATTCTTTTTTTCATTTACTAGCTTTCTTATAATAGTCTAAATACCAATCCGTAAAGGCCTTCACTCCCTCCTCTATGGAAGTGTTTGGTTTATATCCTGTATCCCTGATCAAATCTTCTACATCCGCATGGGAGGCCGGAACATCTCCGGGTTGTAATGGGAGTAAATCCATTTTAGCTTCTTTCCCTAGTCCTTTTTCAATGGCATGGATATAATCCATCAAAAGCACGGGAGAGGAATTTCCAATATTGTAGATTTTAAATGGATCCCTACTACTTCCTGGATCCGGATGCTGAGGGTCAAAATCAGGGTTTGGTTTGGCAGGTCGATCGGCAACTTTCAAAACCCCCTCTACGATATCATCGATATAGGTAAAATCCCGCTTCATTTTTCCATAATTGAAAACCTGAATAGGCTTCCCTTCTAGAATTGCCTCTGTAAAGAGAAACAAAGCCATATCTGGCCTTCCCCAAGGACCATATACCGTAAAGAATCGAAGACCTGTCGTAGGAATCCCAAACAAGTGGCTATAGGTATGCGCCATCAATTCGTTTGATTTTTTCGAAGCCGCATAGAGCGAAATGGGATGATCCACCGAATCAGAGGTTGAAAAAGGCATTTTCTCGTTTGATCCATACACTGAACTGGAAGATGCATAGACCAAATGCTTCACAGGATGGAAACGGCAACATTCGAGAATATTCAAAAAGGCAATGATATTACTCTCAATATATACTTCTGGATGGGTAAGGGAATAACGAACCCCTGCCTGTGCTGCCAAATGGATAACTACATCGAATCCTTCCTCCTCAAACAACTTCATCAAGGGGTCTTTTTTGGCTAAATCCAAACGGATGAATTTAAAGTTTAGATGCTTTGTGGATGTTGCCAATTCCCCAAATTCAATTTGATCCCGATCTACCCCTAGATGAGCTAATCTGTCAAATTTCAAATTCACATCGTAATAATCATTGATTACATCCAGGCCCACTACCTCATCTCCTCGCTCAATCAACCGTTTAGAGACATGGAATCCAATAAATCCGGCAGTACCGGTAACCAAATATTTCATAAAGGAAGGTAAAAAGATCTGTTTGGGTCAAATATAAACTATTCAGATTTTTCAGCCTCATTTAAAAGCCGCTTATAATTTGAAAATAATTCCTCTTGAATTTTTTCTCGGCTATAATGGGTTTGAACTTCTTCCAAAAGCTTCGCTGCCATTTCAGCCATTTTATCTCTTTTTACAAAAGCGAATTCCAAGGCTTCTTTTAAGATTTCAATATTTCGAACTGGAAAAATCAATCCGGTTTTTTGTTGCGTGACAATATCTCGGTTACCAATTATATCCGAACAAATAATCGGAAGCTGCATAGCTCCTGCTTCCAGCAATACATTGGGAAAACCTTCCCGATGGGAAGCATGGACCAATACATCCGCCAATGCCATGTAATGGGCCACATGATCTGTCCAGTCTATTTGAACAATGCGGGGATGATCCGTGATTTGTTGGATGACCTCGGCACTCAAAGGATTAATATCTTGTTCAAAGGCCCCTAAAAGCACCAATTTGGAGCGATTTACGATTTTGGAGGACAAAAATGCCTGCACCAACTCTTCAATTCCTTTGTCTTTGACCAATCGACCAACGGCCAAAATAATAAAGTCATCTTCACCTGGCATAATTCGCATAGTAGCTGCTACCAGATGATTTTCCTTTAGCGCATTTCGGTTAAACTTCACCAAGTCCACTCCATTGGAAGATCCCTTCCCTACCATTCTGACTTTTTCAACAGGACAAAAACCCTGTTCAATGATGAAGTTTTTTAACCCCTCTGAATTAGGCCAAATTTCTGTGGCATTGGCATAAGTCCATTTTTCGGCATTTTCCAAAACACCTTTTTTCGTCCCTGTAGCAGCCATAGCAGGCATACCAGCCAAGGTATGAATCCTGATTTTGACGCCAGCCAAATTAGCTGCTATCATTCCCAAAAGACCGGCTTTAGGAGTATGGGTATGCACAATGTCCGGTTGTTCCTTCTTAAAAAGTTTATAAAGTTTCCAGATGCAGGAAATATCCTGAAAAGGCGTGATTTTTCTCGTAAAGGGAATAGTAAAATGGGGTACCCCTTCTGCCTTTTCGATTTTTGGAATTTCCTTGCCATCTGCACTTACCATCAATACCTCCCACCCATTTGACTTTGCAAAAGCCATTTGGCCTTGAAGCAACAATTTTAATGAGAGAGGAACAGTAGTGATTCGAATCAGTTTGGGCATCAGCAAAAGATTAGTAAAAGCACAAAAGTAAAATATTCAATCCAGATTGTCCTCGACAAATCAAAATTGGAATAGACTCTTTACAAAAAACGCCAATTCACCCTTCCTATTTTGAAGGAATTTAGGAAAAGTCTGATGCCTCTAGCTCAAAGATTTCTTCCACAGGAATATTAAAAACCTGAGCAATTTTTAAAGCAAGAACCGTGGAAGGCACATATTTCCCGGCTTCAATGGAATTAATAGTCTGCCTAGAAACCTGCACCTTTTCGGCCAAATCCTGTTGGGTTAAATTATGCCTGGCCCGCTCAACTTTAATGCTATTTTTCATAAACTTAAGCCTAAGTTCCTATTTTGTCTATACATCAACCATCGAAACCTCGCGATAAATAATACCGGAATAGAAAACATATTGAAGAAGATAAATGAAAGGTAATCTATTCCATAAAACACCAATGTACCGACCACATTCAGCAAAAAGTACCCATAGCAAGCAATTAAAATGGAATCAAGCCGAAGTTTTTGAATGTATTCATCCTCTTTTTTCTCTTTGGAAAACGAAATGAGAAACAAGGAAAGCAACAAGCCTATGATTGCCAATTCATTCGTAAAATTTCGATCCTCAAAATTGAAGGTATTGGTCAAGGTACCAGGACTCATTTCCAACCAGGAAAATTGAAATTCATAAAATGCGGCTAAATAGGTTAGCAAGAGAAAAGGAAGCAGGATAATCCATCCTACTTTTTGATAAGTGTGCGGAAGAAGGATTTTTGATAAATTCATGATAATAGTTTTAGAGTTTAGTTTTCATTTTTTGAGGCTTGGTATTTCTGCAATTGAAAGGCTGCAAAAATGTAGAGGTTCAGAAGAAACAAAGCCAGGTAAAGCGTAAACATCTCCGAGGTAAGACGATCATATTGGAGGTAATTGATCACCATGATAGCAGCGAGACCCCAAATCATCCAATAGAAACCTGTTTGGAATGCCTGAAGACGAAAGGTCCGAATCATTTCATCTTCTACTTTCTCTTTGGTCAAATTCAAAATCCCAAATCCGATTGCCCAAAATCCATAAATGATTTGAGCTGCTTCATTAGGATCCATATTTGGATTAGCAAAAGCCAAACCTATCACTAGCAAAACAGGAAGCGGAAAAAAGACATAAGCAACTTTTTTCCATCCTCTTGACAATAAGGGAACATTGAAAATTGATCGATTTTCCATAGGTCAAATATTTTTGACCAAATGTAAAAAAAACTTTACTTTATGTCAAAATATCTTTTCATAAAAAATTATTTCTCAAAAAATTTTGCGTCATTTTTTCCGATATAATTTTCCAATATTTTCAAAAAAGAAGCGCTTTTGTTTACCTTTAATTAATCAATCACAAGAAGACTTGCCATTTTTATGATTTTACAAGCAAAAATTGCTGTAATAGGCTGTGGAAATCTGGGTACCGCCATTGCTAGGGGCCTTTTATCCATTGATGGTTTTAAAGCAAAAAACCTGACCTTGACCAAAAGAAATATAAGTTCTCTCAAAGAATTTGAGGAGCAAGGTGTAGCCATCACTAGCAACAACAGTCAAGCAATTCAAGGTGTGGATATTGTGATTCTAGGTGTAAAACCCTACAATGTCGGACCAATTTTAAGGGAAATACGAGCGAACTTAGACCCTAAAAAGCAAATCATTGTTTCTTTGGCAACAGGTGTGACCATTTCAGAGATTTTGGAAAATACTACCTCCGAGTCCATTGCATTTCGAGCCATGCCCAATATTGCGGCTGACATTCAAGAGTCCATTACCTGTATTTGTGCCAAAAATGCCAATTCCGATCAAATTGCATTGATAACCCAACTTTTCGATTCAATAGGACAAACCGTTGAAATCGACGAGGGATTGATGGAGGCAGCTACTGTATTAGGAGCTTGTGGAATTGCCTACGTCCTTCGCTTCATGAGAGCAATGATTCAAGGAGGAATCCAAATCGGCTTTGATTCTACTACAGCCAGCCGCATTGTGAACCAAACCGTTAAAGGGGCTGCAGAATTGATGATTCAAAAAAATATGCATCCAGAAGAAGCCATTGATAAAGTAACCACTCCAAAAGGCTGCACAATTGTAGGGCTTAATGAAATGGAGCACCAAGGTTTCAGTTCGGCCATGGTAAAAGGCGTTTTGGCTAGTTTCAAAAAAATCGAAAAGTAAATACTCTTCCCCCTAATCACCCCAATTATTTAACGATTTAATAACCTAGGGTAATAATCTACCCTCAGGCTTCATGCAATCGTATTCGAAATAAAATAATTCAATTTATTCTTATAAATTTTATAAATAACTCACAAACAATTATTTGAAGATTGTTTTTTTTTTGAATCTTTTTACTAGATTTGTCTTGGGTGATAAACAACTTTTACTGTTCCTTTTTGAAAGAAACAACTTTTATAGGAAGGGTTGTTTGGTACTTTTTCTCCTTCCTTTCTTTATAATCTTCTGCTCTTTCTGGCTCCGGTTTTCATACCGGAGTTAGTTTTTATGGGGAAGTTCATCTTTAATCAAGAATCGTAAATCGCACACCCAAAAACCCTCTGATTCCCTGATTAGGCGCAAACATATAACTAGGATCAAAAGTCAATGCATTGGGATTTTCAGGAGTAGGAATCACACTCCCATCTTCAGCAAACGCCACTCCTCGATCAAAAGGATCAAATGCTCTCGCAATACCATTTGCAGGTGGCACAAAATTTAAAAGGTTTTTAACTCCTCCATAAATCTCCCAGCGATTGCCTAAGGGTTGAGTCAGTTGAATATTTTGGATACTAAACCATGGTGAATAGTCAGA
>JABXHZ010000183.1 GCA_013373335.1 Cyclobacteriaceae bacterium
ATGCAGCAGATTGCTATGGAAATGAACCTAAGTGAAACTGCCTTTGTCCAAAAGACAAATCAACTGGGACATTTCAATTTAAGATGGTTTACACCCACATTAGAAATTGATCTCTGTGGTCATGCTACCTTGGCTTCGGCCCGGTGGATGTTGGAGAAAGGGTGGGCTAATGAGTTTGATCCGATTCATTTTCACACCCGAAGTGGAGAATTGATTGTAAAGGCAAGTTCTAAAAAATTAGAAATGAATTTCCCGCTTATTACAACCTATGAAGATCAGCATCCTAATTATAAGAATCAGTTATTTGGGAAAAAAATCTTAAAGGCTGCCAGGTTGAATAAAAACTGGATTTTTCAACTGGAAAATGAAGAAGCCGTTCAAAGCTTAGTTCCAAATTTTTTGGAAATCGCCGAAAACAGCGAAGAGGGCTTCATAATAACAGCGGAAGGAAGTGAGTATGATATTGTGTCTCGTTTTTTTGGACCCAATGTGGGAGTTCCGGAGGATCCGGTTACAGGATTTGCGCATTGTGCGTTGATGGACTTTTGGTATCAGGAATTGGGAAAAATGAAATTGCATGCTTTCCAAGCAAGTCGAAGAGGAGGTGAATTATGGCTTGAAAAGCATGACGATCGGGTTTTGTTAAAAGGGGAAGCTGTAGTGGTTTATCAAGCCGAAATGAAATTATAATTATGAACGAAGAGGTAGTCAAAAAACGTCCAATATCCATGAAGCGGTATTTTAGGCACTTCACTAATTACTGGCTGACAGATGCAAGTTTCGGCTTGCTACTTCTTATTTTGCTTTTCACAGTATTTGTACTTCCCATCTTGATTGAATATGGACATGTCCATATGCTTTTCGTTAATGCAGTTTTCCTTTTTTTATTTTTTACCGGGATTTGGTCTTCCAAAAAACAGATTTTTGTTTTTATCACGAGCGGGCTTTTCTTTACCCAGTTGGGTTTGAGAATATTGAGATTTAGTGATATTCCGGTTGAGTTTTATCTACTTGAACGTATCGTGGGTATTATGAACATGATGGTTTTCATAATGCTCAACTTCAGGCTTTTATTTCGGGATATGGAAGTGAATTTTTATCGTGTCGTTGGAGCGATCAATGTTTATTTAAGTGTAGCCATTTTAGGCGCCTTTGTCTTTGAAATTATTCACTTGACTACAGGCAGCAGTATTCAGGGAGTAGATAGACAATTGGTTGGTTTAGATGATGATTTTTCCGAATATATTTATTTCAGCATGGTTTCCCTCACCACTGTCGGATTTGGGGATTTATATCCCATTAACATCATGTCAAAAATGTTATCTGTTTTTCTTTCAACGATTGGAGTTTTATATCCTGCCGTGGTCATTGCCAAACTGGTAGGGGAGTCCAAACGCTAATTCCACTGGTGTAAATTCAACTGATATTGATTGATTCTTCGATTATTTTCCACAAAAAATCAAATTCACTATGAGAAAAACTACGCTGCTACTTTTCTTGACCTTCCTTTATCAACTAGGATGGGCTCAGGAAACCAGAAAACTTCCGATAGAAACAAAGGTTGAAAAAACAGCGGAAGTGACGATTAAAGGAAAGCGAGTTCCTTATCGTTCTATAGCTGGTACTCAGCCTGTATGGGATGAGCATGGCGAACCTATTGCCTCACTGTTTTACACCTATTATGAGAGAACTGATATTAGTGATAAATCAAAGAGGCCATTGGTGATTTCCTTCAATGGAGGCCCTGGTTCTGCCTCTATTTGGATGCATTTGGCTTATACTGGACCTGTTCTTTTGAAAATTGATGATGAAGGATACCCAGTTCAACCTTATGGAACCAAAAGCAATCCTCACTCGATTTTGGATGTAGCTGACATCGTTTATGTGGATCCCGTTAATACCGGTTATTCCCGAATTATTAATGAAGAAACTCCACGGTCCAAGTTTTTTGGAATAAACTCAGACATTGCCTATTTGGCTGATTGGGTGAATACCTTTGTTACCCGCCAAAACCGATGGGCCTCTCCTAAATATCTTATTGGAGAGAGTTACGGAACAACCCGTGTTGCCGGATTGGTTTCTCGACTTCAAAATTCTCATTGGATGTATTTCAATGGCGTTATTCTAGTGTCTCCAACAGATATGGGGATTGATAGAGGAGGTCCAGTGAAGATGGCAAATTACTTCCCATATTATGCAGCTACTGCTTGGTATCATGGTCAACTTCCAGCCGATCTTCAGAGCAAGGATTTGGATGAAATCATTCCTGAAGTTGAAAAGTTCGCCGTGGAAGAGGCTTTACCTGCCATGGTAAGAGGTGGTAGTCTTTCAGATGCTGAAAAAGAGGCCATGGCTTCCAAAATGGCTCGTTATTCCGGATTGGACAAGGAGGTTTTCCTTCAAAACAATTTGATGGTTGGGACCAGCCTTTTCTGGAAAGAGTTGTTAAGGGACGAAGGTATGACCGTAGGACGATTGGATAGCCGGTACAAAGGTTTTGACCGTTCGGAAGCTGGAGAACGCTATGATTTTGATCCTGCTTTGACCAGTTGGAATCATGCTTTTGCACCTGCATTTAACCAATATGCAAAAAATGTCTTGGGCTTTGAAACCGATCTGACTTACAATCTTTTTGGACCGGTAAATCCTTGGGATCGATCTAATGAAACAACAGGATATGATCTGGGGCAGGCAATGAGACAAAATCCATACTTGCATCTCATGGTTCAATCAGGCTATTTCGACGGAGGTACAGACTTCTTCAATGCGAAATATAGCATGTGGCATATCGATCCAAATGGAAAGTTGGCGGACCGCATGTCCTTTAAAGGTTACCGGTCAGGACATATGATGTATTTGAGAACGGAGGATTTAGAAACTGCCAATGAAGATATCAGGCAATTTATTCAAAAATCAATGGTAGAAGAGGGGAATCCTGCAAAGTACGATTGATGAAGATTATTAAGCCCGGGTGATGAATCCGGGCTTTTATTTTTAGATAGTTGAAAGGACTACTTTCTTAAAATCCTCGTAGCTTTCAATAGGATCTGGGCTTCCGATCAATTTCCCAATCATTGTAAACATCTCGGATAAATTCTTTCCATTTTCTCTCCAAAAGCGGATAGATGTGGCTCCCTCTGACTTTGATAGCTTTTTCCCTTCTTCACTTTTTAACAGAGGATGATGATGAAATCCTATTTTTTCAAAATTTTGATTACCAATTGAATGAGCTAGAAAAATTTGAGCTAGACTTGAAGTGTAAAGATCTTTCCCTCGAACAATCATATCGACTCCAAATTCCAGATCATCAATTAAAGAACTTAGCTGATAGGAGGGCATTCCATCCTTTTTACGGACTGTAAAAAAGGCCACATTTTCAGCCAGAATAGTTTCAGTTTTATTGCCTTTTAGATCCCTGATGGATATGAGTTCTTCTTGAAGCGTATTAATTCTCCAAGCGGCTTCTTTCCGGTTTTTCGGGATATTTCTGTCCAAGCAATGACCCAAATAATATCCTGAGGAATCCATTTGACTGATTTTTTTGCGTGAACAAGTACATGAAAACAGTAGATTCCTTTCCCAAAGCTTGTCCAGTGCTTTGTTATACAAATCCATTCGGTTAAGCTGAGTCCAATTAACCAGAAAGTCCTCAGGGTTTTTAGGACCTAGGTGATAGGGTATTTCTAAAAAATCTAAAGTCTCAAAAATATCGACCAGGTATTCCATACGGAATCGTTCACGGTCCAAATCATCAATTCGCAGGAGGATTTTGGCACCTGCTTTTTCAGCCAATGCTTTTGTCAAAAGAAATGAAAACACATTGCCTAAATGGAGAAAACCACTTGGAGTTGGTGCGATTCGAGTCAATTTGTAATTCATAGGACGAAATTACTTACATTGAGTAGAATAATGCGCTATTTTCTCTTCCTTTCCGTCCTATTTTTCTTCTCCTGTCAGGGCTCTGAAAAGTCTGCTCCATCAGGCGTGGAGTTGATTAAACGTTCAATTGATTTTCATGATCCCCAAGGGAATTGGAAAAATTTCAAAGGGACTCTTGAAATTCAGGATAGCTTACCTCCGGGACGGAGTTCAAGAAGGTATCAAGTGATCTTTGATAATTCTCAATCAAAAATGGAGTATGTCAAAGATGATCTTCACTTTCTTGTTTGGCATGATTCGGTGAAGGTTCTTCTCGGTGAAGTAGAAAATGAAAGGGCATTGATGCTTCGAAATTATTATACGTATTTATGGGGATTGCCCATGAAGCTACAGGATTCAGGAACTAAAATCACTTCTCAACCTAGGAAGGAATTTTTGAACGAACAAGAGTATTGGGAAGTAGAGGTTCCTTATGAGAAAGATACCTGGTATTTTTATTTAGATCCGAGTAATTATGAATTAAAGGCCTATAAGTTCTATCAGGACATGAATACGAAAAAGGGTGAAATTATTTTTCTTAATGGATTGCTAGAAGTTGACGGAATGAAAATCCCGAAAAATAGAAGTTGGTATAGAACTGAAAAGGATGAATTCTTGGGTACAGATTATTTGATTGGTGCTTTTCTAAACGATTAAGTTCTTTTAACTGCGAAAATTTTTAGCAAGGATCCCTGAAGGGTATTTTTGATTGTGAGCAGATATTTATTCTTTGTTTTCATTCTGGGTTTTTCACTGCCCTCTATTGGACAAGTTATTTATTCAGGAAATATCCTGGACAGTCAGGATAAAGGATTTTTAGAAGGAGTTACCGTTTCCTCACTTCAAAATCAGGTTCAAGTGGAAACAAATGTCAGAGGTTATTTTTCAATCCGATCTTTTCCGGGAGATACCTTACTTATCTCTTTCCCGGGTTTTATCAGCCAAAAAATTTTATTAGAAACTGATCGTTTTTTAACAATTGAACTTCAAGATGAAGCGAGATTTCTTCCCGAATTTGAAGTTCGGGGAAATGCCTATTCCTATCGATTTAAAGATGGCAGACTAGTTTTAAGAGATGAAAATGAAGATCAAACCCCTTCTAGAAAGGGAGAAGTGATTGCAGGATCACTTTCAAATGATGACGGTACAGGTGGAGTGGCTATTAGTGGTGTGATTTCATATTTCACTAAAAAAGCCAGGTTGGCAAGAGAATATGAGAAGAAAAAGCAATGGCATGCTCGCCGAAGCGGCTATTATCAAGTTATTGAATCAGATTCAATTCGATCTGAATTGATTCAAAAATATAGTCTTTCTGCAGAGAATTGGGATCAATTAGTCATTCGCTTTAACCAATTCCACATTGCACATGAATTTTTGGATTGGCCAGTCGCCAAGGTCCAAAAAAGTTTGTTGGAATTTATAGAGATAGAAACTCAGTTCTTGGATTAGGCTTTTCGCTTGAAAGACCAAGTGATGTAAAATCGAGCAACTACCTCACCAGAAGACTTCGTGCCCGTTGAAATCATGGTTAATTGTGCAGTTTCTTCAATAGCCAAGGAATCAATCAGGTCAAAAACTTCATTTCCCTGCTCACATTTGAAGGTAATTTTTTGATTGGCTTTTTTGTGATATTCAGCCCGGAAGTCAACCACGAGCATACTGAATTTACCCTTTCCTGCCAATGCTAACTGACATAAAGCACCTGTGCTCAATTCAGCGGCACCAGCGAGAGCTGCAAAATAGATGGACCGGAAGGGGTTTTGGGATCGCCAAAAATATGGGATGGTTACTATGCATTCGTTGGCATCTAATTTTTTAATTCTAAACCTCCAAAAAATCGCCGATGGTAGTTTTATCAACATTGCAAACCAAAAAATAAATGGATTGCTCATTTTCCGCTGATAGTCCAAAGCTTGTGCATTGAGGGATGCTGCAGTTTTGGTAGATTCCATTTTTTGAAATTTTAATTTGAATGAAGTAAAATTTGAAAGGCAGTTTTAACTTGGTACTTTTCTTGAAATATATCATTAAAACTTCAAAAAAGACATGAAAAAGGCTAGTATACTTTTGATTTTCGGCTTGTTTTTTTATGCCTGTGCCACTGTTCCATTGACAGGTAGAAAGCAATTGGCA
>JABXHZ010000280.1 GCA_013373335.1 Cyclobacteriaceae bacterium
ATTTGTGCAGGATCATCTTCAGGATGACCCTGTACAAATTCGATTAAAATATCATAGCAAAGTAAATTTTGATCTTCAGGCTGCTGTTCAACAAATCGCTGCAAGGAAAAGCCTGAATAAGAAGCTGCCTGAATGGACCTCCAATCCATCCATTTTTTTTCCAGGAAATATTCCGCTCGAACAAAGCAGTTCGGAAATCACCGCTCGCTTCAAAGCTGAGAAAATATCAGGAGAAAAGATGCTAGACCTCACAGGAGGTTTGGGAGTAGATTCTTATTATCTCAGCAAGGGCTTTGAAAAAGCAGTTTATTGTGAACAGCAATCCTCACTTTTTGAAATTTCAAGACATAATCTGGAGCAATTGGCCTCTGGAAAGTTCGATTTCTTTTTGGGTGATGGAATTGAGTTTTTAAAAAATACCAACCAAACCTTTGACTTGATTTATGCTGATCCGGCAAGGCGGGGAAAAGGAAATCAGAAATTGTATAAACTGGAGGATTGTGAACCGAATCTAGTGGAAGCCTGGGATCTTCTCAAATCTAAAGCCTCTCATATTCTACTCAAATACTCTCCCATGCTGGATATTTCTCAGGTTTGGAAAACCTTGCCAGATATTCAGAAAATCACTGTTGTATCAGTAAAAAATGAAGTCAAAGAACTGCTTCTCCATTGGTCCAAATTAGAGGAAGATCAACCAAAACGAATTGAAGTTTTTGATTTAGAATCCGATAATCCTCCTTTTTCTTTCTTTCCTGAAGAGGAGGAACAGGCTAGTTCAGAATTTGGAAATCCAGAAAAACACCTTGTCGAACCCACAAGTGGGATCTTAAAAACCGGTGCTTTCAAGCTTTTTGGAGCACGTTTTGGCTTGAAAAAATTAGACAATAACAGCCATCTCTATACCTCCACTAATCTACCTAAAGATATCCCCGGAAGAGTCTTTGAAATCATGGAGGAAGTTTCTCCTAGGAAAAAGGATATTCAGAAAATAATTCCCAGCGGAAAGGCAAATGTGATCACACGAAATTATTCTATGGGTGCAGAAGCGCTAAAAAAGAAATTAGGCCTGAAAGACGGAGGAAATGAATACCTGATTGGCACCAAAACCCAAAAAGGTTTCCAGCTATTTCGCTGTATAAGAGTACTCAAATAAAAAAAGTGAAGGATTACTCCTTCACTTCTTCAAAATCGACATATTCGCCGCCATCTATATCTTTTTGGCGTTTACGGTCATGGTCTTTGGGAATAAAATCCACATGCACCTCTTCACTTCTTCGGGATTGCGCTTGCTGCGCTCTCCGTTGCTCCCGCTCTGCTTCGGCTACCTGCTGAGCAAATTTTGCCAACTTGGTTCGAAGAAAATAACGGATCAATTGTCCAAGCAACCAACCAACGCCTAAAACTATTATTAGAAACTTTACCAAAATGTAGATTTTTTCTTTTTGAAATTATCTACTCAGGTATAGGTTACGTTCTGAGTAGATCTTGAGGAAGTAATCGTCCATAAGGTCATCGATAAAGTAAATCGCTTCCCCTGTGGACTTCATTTCAGGACCCAATTCCTTGTTCACATTTGGAAATTTATGGAAAGAGAAAACAGGTTCCTTGATAGCATAACCCTTCTTCACCGGATTGAATTCAAAATCAGTCACTTTTTTCTCTCCCAGCATTACCTTGGTAGCATAATTCACATAGGGTTCCTGGTAAGCTTTGCAGATAAATGGTACGGTTCTAGAAGCTCTTGGATTGGCCTCGATCACATATACCTTGTCATTTTTGATCGCAAACTGAATGTTGATCAATCCTTTGGTCTTCAAGGCTAAAGCAATCCGATCGGTATACGTTTCAATCTGACGAATCACCAAATCCCCCAAGTTGTAAGGAGGAAGTACCGCATAGGAATCACCGGAATGGATACCGGCTGGCTCGATGTGCTGCATGATTCCGATGATATACACGTTTTCACCATCGCAAATCGCATCCGCTTCAGCCTCAATCGCACCTTCCAAGAAATGATCCAAAAGAATCTCATTGTTTGGAATGTCTTTCAAGACATTGACCACATGCTCCTCGAGTTCTTTCTCATTGATCACAATTTTCATCCCTTGACCACCCAACACATAACTTGGGCGTACCAAAAGCGGGAATCCAATCTTCTTGCAAAGCTCCAAGGCTTCATCGGTGTTGTGAATGGTTCCAAACTCAGGGTAAGGCACATTATTTTCCTTCAAAAGTGTCGAGAACAAACCTCGGTCTTCAGCCAAGTCTAATGCTTCAAAGCTGGTTCCGATGATTTTGATTCCATACTTATCAAGCTTCTCAGCCAGCTTCAAGGCTGTCTGACCACCCAATTGTACAATCACCCCCTCTGGCTTCTCATGAAGGATGATTTCATAAATATGCTCCCAGAAAACCGGCTCGAAGTATAATTTATCAGCCACGTCGAAATCGGTGGAAACAGTCTCTGGGTTACAGTTGATCATGATGGTCTCGTAACCGCATTCTTTAGCAGCCAAAACCCCATGCACACAGGAATAGTCAAACTCAATTCCTTGTCCTACACGGTTTGGTCCAGATCCCAAAACCACCACTTTCTTCTTATCCGTACGGATGGATTCATTTTCCTCTCCAAAAGAAGAGTAATAATATGGTGTCTGGGCTTCAAATTCGGCTGCACAGGTGTCGACGAGTTTATAAACCCGCTTGATCCCCATTTCCATGTAGCGCTTGTTGAAAACTTCACTTTCCAAACAACCTAACAAGTGGGCGATTTGACGGTCAGCATAGCCTTTCTTCTTGGCCAAGTCCATTACTTCAAAAGGAATGGTCTCAATGGTAAATTTCTCAATCTCCGCCTCCAAATGGATCAATTCTTCAATTTGCTTCAGAAACCATTTGTCGATCTTTGTCAAATCATGAATAGTACGGAAAGAGATTCCTAGCTTAAAGGCATCATAAATATGGAAGAGGCGATTCCAGCTTGGATTTGCCAAGGAGTAAAGAATTTTATCTTGATCCCGAAGCTCTTTACCGTCTGCACCCAATCCATTTCTTTTGATTTCTAAAGATTGACATGCCTTTTGAAGTGCTTCCTGAAAATTTCGACCAATTCCCATTACTTCCCCTACTGCCTTCATGGATAGACCCAATCGGCGGTCAGAACCTTTGAATTTATCAAAGTTCCATCTCGGGATTTTTACGATCACATAATCGATCGATGGTTCAAAATATGCGGAGGTAGTTCCGGTAATGGAGTTAGTCAATTCGTCCAGATTGTACCCAATCGCTAGCTTAGCCGCCACTTTTGCTATTGGATATCCCGTTGCTTTGGAAGCCAAAGCAGATGAACGAGACACCCGAGGGTTAATCTCAATCCCAATGATTTCTTGGTTGTCGGGACTAACAGCAAACTGCACATTACATCCTCCTGCGAAATTACCGATGGAGTTCATCATGGTAATGGCATAATTCCGCATCCGCTGGTAGACCGTGTCAGGAAGTGTCATGGCAGGAGCTACCGTGATGGAGTCTCCCGTATGTACCCCCATTGGGTCAAAGTTCTCGATGGAACAGATAACGATCATGTTTCCAATATTATCCCGCATCACCTCCAACTCATATTCTTTCCAGCCCAGGATACTTTGCTCAATCAACACCTCGTGAACTGGTGATGCCTGCAATCCAGCTGATAGCGCTTTTTCAAAATCCTCTTTGGTCTCCACGAAAGCACCTCCTGCTCCTCCTAAGGTATATGAAGCGCGAATAATCAGTGGAAAACCGATTTCCTGTGCGATTTCTTTTCCCTGAAGAAAGGAAGTGGCTGTTGCTCCTTTACATACGCCTACCCCGATTTTCTCCATCAACTCCTTAAACTTCTCCCGATTTTCGGCAGTATCAATAGCATCGATATCCACCCCGATCATCCGTACATTGTGATGTTTCCAAATTCCGGCCTTCTCACAATCGATGGCTAGGTTTAATGCAGTTTGACCACCCATAGTCGGCAGAACAGCATCGATATCCGGGTGGTCAGTTAAAATTTTTCTGATTGATTTCTTTTCCAGAGGCAGCAGATACACATTATCGGCAGTGACTGGGTCCGTCATAATTGTTGCCGGGTTGGAATTGATCAGAGTAACGATGATTCCTTCTTCCCGGAGTGATCGCGCAGCTTGTGAACCTGAATAGTCAAATTCGCAAGCTTGACCGATGACGATGGGACCTGAACCGATAATGAGAACGTGCTTGATGCTACTGTCTTTTGGCATTTGAAAGGTGAGTTGAGAGGATAATTTTACTTAAGTCCAAATTGGGGCAAAATTAGAAAAATATTCGGAAGGCTCATGGTAAAGAATGATGAAAGTACCTCAACTTCGGAAATTAATCACCTCTGCTGAGTTATTTATACTTTAGGTAAGAAATCGTGATAACCACCAAAGCCAGCGTAATTCCCAAAATCAATAGTAAAATCTTTTGCTTTACTTGCCGCTCACCAGGTTGATCAACTCTGATCCGACCTTCCTTTTTATACTTTTCTTCCAATGCAATTCCTATGGGTAATCCAATCGCCATACCTGTACCCACAAAGGCAAAACTACCTATAGCTAAGGAAAAAGCTATTCCAAATGGCAAGCCTAGAAGCATTCCCATAATGATGAAATAGCCTTTTGGGTAAGTCTTTTTTTCGGTTTTCATTCAAATAGC
>JABXHZ010000259.1 GCA_013373335.1 Cyclobacteriaceae bacterium
AAGGGATTAGTCAGGGGCAGGCATATAATCCACGATTTGACAGACCACACGATGTTACCTTGGTTTTGAATCATGAGTTTTCTTCCAAGTGGTCGGCAGGAGTCACTTTTGTCTACACAACAGGACAGGCAGTTACTTTCCCGATAGGAACATATGAGAGCGATAATCAACAATTGCCGCTTTTTTCACCGTTTAGAAATGAAGATCGGTTTCCAGATTATCATAGAATGGATGCGTCAATTACCTGGAAAAATGATAATAAAGGAAAGAAGTGGAGAGGGAGTTGGAATTTCAGTATCTACAATCTCTATGGAAGAAAAAATCCCTTTGCCTATGAGTTTCGACAGATCTACAATGATGATATTGGCTTTGATCCCGGAGAGGGAACTCCAATCAATTCTTCAAGGCAGGGGATAATCATGACCTATTTGTTTACCTTTTTGCCTTCGATCACCTATAATTTTCAATTCTGATGAAGAAGTACCTATTTCTTTTCGTTTTGCTAGTAAGTATGGGCTGCCAGGAAGAAGTTGATCTTCCACTTGCTACAATAGATGGAGATATTCCTGTCATAGAAGGGAATTGGACCGATATTCCCAATTTGAATGAGATAAAAATTTCCCTAGCTCAAAATTATTTTGATGATTCAGATGCTACTGTGATTGAGGATGCGGAGGTAATAATTAGAAATTTGAATTCAGGAGAGGTAATTCCATTTCAGTTTTTATCTCAATTTTCGATTTATAAGCCCTTAGATCCGCGAAGAACTGCCCAGATAGGTGAATCTTATGAATTGGTTGTTAGGTGGAACGGGAATGAGTATCGGGGGCAGGGGGAAATGCTTGAGCCCCCAATTTTAGATAGTTTGAATTACCAGTTTCAAGAAGAACGGATTTTTCGGGACGAGGGGTATTACATTAAGGCTTTCGGAAAAATCCCGTTCGAAGAGGATAATTACTACCGAATAAGAGTCATAGAAAATGATACCCTAAAAAATGATCGGGATGATTACTTGCTATTTGACGATACTTTTGGAGTCGAATTTTTTGAAGAAGGATTGGAACTCAATTATGCCTTTGATGAAGGGGATCGTGTTCGATTGGAATTATTCAGGATGAATAAAGAGGTGTTTGATTACTTTAACCAATTGGTGGGTCTACTTTTTAATGATGGGGGATTGTTCAGTCCACCTCCGCAAAATCCAGATTCAAATCTTCAGGTTATTCAAGGAGAGGGTGGTGTTTTAGGTTATTTTTTGGTTGGTCCTGTGTTGCAGGAATCCGTTCAAATCTACAGCCAAGACTAGTCTCTGATCCTTTCCTGACTTTTGTTTTTGCTTTGTTTTGATTTTTAATAGATTGAGGAATGTTTTCAATTCTCGTAGAATTACGAAAAAATAGTTGTTTAAATAAAAAATAAATTATAGTATTGAGATTATGAAAGAGATTTCAGCACAAGAAGAGCGAATTATGCGTGTCCTATGGAAGTTAGGTCAAGGTTTGATCCGGGATATCCTGAACGAACTGGATGATCCCAAACCGCCTTATACGACCATCGCTTCCACGGCTAGGCTTTTAGAAAGCAAAGGTTATTTGACGCATAAGGTTTATGGTAATACGCATATGTACATTCCTGTAATTTCCCAAGAGGAGTATTCTAAGGGGAGGATACAGCATGTGGTTAGTAATTTCTTCCAGGGTTCTGTAAGTAATTTCTTGTCTTTCATGGTAAAGGAAAAAGAAATTTCAAAAGACGAAATTGAAGACTTGCAGAAGTTTATTGATGAAGCTGAGAAAAGATCGAAAAAATGAAATGGTTGGTTGATTTCTGGATTGAGGGGAGTCTCATATTGGCAATAGGGCTATTGTTTTACAAACTGGTGCTTGAAAAGCTAACATTCTTTTCCTGGAATAGAGTCTTTTTACTTTTTCTAATGGCCCTTGCGGTTGTTATTCCATTCCTATCCTTTCAATTGTCAGAATCGCAACCTGCACTTCAAGAGTTTCAGCTTCCTGCTTTTGAATTTGGACAGGGAACAGCAGAAGTTCAGTCGTTTAATTGGTTTAATCTGATTTTGAGCATTTATCTGATTGGACTAGCTGTTAGTATTTTACGGCTGGTTTTAGGTTTGTTTAAGTTGATTTTTCAGCTTCAATTGGTTGAAAAATACACGTATCAGGATTTGCTTTTGGCTATGCATCCCAAATTTGAACCAGCTTCATTCTTCGGAATTATTTTGCTTCCAAGTTTTGATCCTGAAAATCCTGACCATCGTCAAATTCTGCTTCATGAATCGGTTCATGTTAGGAAAAAACATTCTTGGGACCTTTTTTTTACACATCTATTCAAATCATTCTTTTGGTTTAATCCATTGGTATATCTTTTTGAGAAACTTCTCCGGGAAGTCCACGAGTACCAAGCTGACCAAGGGGTAATAGGTAGCTATTCACAATTTGATTATTCTCGGTTGCTTCTTCGATTGATTGTACAGGATAGAGGATGGCAGCTGGCACATAGTTTTAATCAATTTCAAACCAAAAAAAGAATCCACATGATGAATAGAGAGAAATCAAAATCTGCTGCAAAAAGCCGTTTTTTAATGGTTTTTCCACTGTCAGCCTTGCTAGTACTAGTTTTTGCTTGTGATCAAAATTTAGCTGATGAAAACGCAAT
>JABXHZ010000381.1 GCA_013373335.1 Cyclobacteriaceae bacterium
CCTCCAAAAGGTGCAAAGTATCCTCCACCCAGAAAAAGACCATTTGCCCAAATACGTTCAAAGCGATCGGCTAGAAGATTGTAATTGTCAAAATTGATGGACTCAAATTCTCCATGAAGGAATATATTCGGAAGCACATTGTATCGGTTGAAAATCCGACCACCATAGGTAGAAGAAGAGCCTCCGATGTAACGCCGATCATCAAAATATTGATAGGTAATCCCCAACCCTGCTGAATACTGATTGGTAATCATAACGCCTACCAAAGGAGAAACATCAATTAAGGTAATGGTCCCAAATTGCATTCCGAAATTTCCGCCGAAATACAAGCGATCCTTAAACGACGTACTATCGCTATAAATCGGGCGCTGGGCAAAAGCTATTGAACTGAACAAAAAAAGCCCGAAAAAGAGGGCTTTGAATTTATTTTTTGACGATAACATAGAGATCTTCCGTTTCTTTCTTCATAAAATACTTTTCACGAGCAAACTTCTCCATGAGTTCAGGATTGTTCATTAATTCTTCCCGCTCCTCTTTGATTTTTTCTTTTCGCTCCAGGTAGTACTCTTTTCTATCCTCCAATTCAGAGAGCTTTCTACTCAACTTAAATTGATTGACAAGGTTATTGGAGTCGATAAAAATCATCCAGCAAAGGAAGAAAGCCCCTGTTAAGAAATAGAAATTGGTGCTTAGTTTGAAAAACCTCTTCATGATGTTTCAATTTAGGAGAATTAGCACAAAGTTCATGCAAAATTAAATTTAGGTCCTAAAAAAGGCCAAGCAATAATTTTTGCCAAGCAAAAGACCAAGTTAGTGGTGCACCTTCAATCGTCCAGTCTTGACCTTCTGAAAAGGAAGATTTTTTCTTGGGAAATACTACTAGACTTTCCCCTTTGTCAGGGCATATTTATACTATTTGAATCCGTAAAATGGTAGCTAGCAATTCTCTGTTTTATGAGTCCCCTCATCCTTGCAGGGGTTTTCTTTCCTTTTTTATGAAAAAAGTCCTCAAAGTCAAAATTTGAAATCACTGCTTGATGAATTCAATTATTTAGGCTGAAAAAAAATAGCGATATTAAATGCAATAGAAAAATATTTACTGACCAAGCACTAATCAAATGCGTAAACTTTACCTAATCATTTTGTCTATTGCGCTTCTTTGGAGTCCTTCTTTTGCACAGAAGAAAACCTCAGAAGAAAATGCTAAAGACCTAGCTTCTCAAAGCTTCTCGGCATTTGCCTGGAGGAATATTGGGCCTGCATTTACCTCAGGCCGAATTGCTGACATTGCCATTCACCCCAAAAATCGAAATGTCTGGTATGTGGGCGTAGCCTCGGGTGGCGTCTGGAAAACCGAAAATGCAGGTACTACCTGGACTCCAATCTTCGACGATCAGCCTGTATTTGCAATTGGCTGCGTCACTATTGACCCCCTCAACCCAAACCGAGTTTGGGTAGGAACAGGCGAAAATAACGGTGGCCGCCACATCTCTTTTGGGGATGGCGTGTACCTTAGCGAAGACGGTGGGGCCACATGGAAGAATATGGGTTTGAAAGATTCACAGCACATTGGAAAAATTATCGTTCATCCCGAAAATTCAGACGTGGTCATGGTTGCTTCTCAGGGTCCACTTTGGAATAGCGGAGGAGACCGTGGATTCTATCGCTCCGAAGACGGGGGTAAAACATGGGAAAAAACCCTTGGAGATGATGAATGGACAGGAGTAGCGGATGCAGTGATCGACCCAAGAAATCCGGATATCGTATATGCTGCTACTTGGCAAAGACACCGAACGGTGGCTGGGTATCTCGGCGGAGGAACAAAATCAGGGGTTCACAAATCCACAGATGGTGGAAAAACCTGGACCGAGTTGACCAACGGTATTCCAGGTGGAATCAAAGGAAAAATCGGATTGGCAATCAGTCCTCAAAACCCGGATTATGTTTATGCAGCGATTGAATTGATTCGAAGAACCGGCGGAGTATTTATGAGCTCCAATCAAGGCGCTTCTTGGACAAAAATGTCAGATACGGTTTCCGGAGCCACTGGCCCTCACTACTATCAGGAGCTAATCGCTGACCCGCATCGTTTTGGCGCGATTTACTTGATCGATGTTCGCATGCAGGTTTCCTACGATCATGGAAAAACCTTTACCCTATTGAACACCGATGCTACCCACTCGGATAGTCATTCCCTGACTTTTATCGCGGACGAACCGGACTTTATGTTATTGGGAACTGATGGCGGTATTTACGAGACTCTTGACGGCACTAAAACGTGGAGATACATTAAAAACCTCCCAGTTACTCAGTACTACAAAGTGGCTGTGGATGATGCGGCACCTTTCTACAATGTCTATGGAGGAACACAAGACAATGGATCACATGGTGGACCTTCCAGAACAGATGATGAAAACGGAATTCGAAATGCCCACTGGTCACGAGTTCTTGGAGGAGATGGACATCAGTCTGCTGTAGAGCCAGGAAATCCTGATATTGGATATGCCGAATCTCAACAAGGATATTTGAACAGACTGGACCGAATCACTGGTGAAGCAGTATATATCCAACCACAGCCTGGAACCAATGAAGGAGAAGAGCGATTCAACTGGGATTCTCCGATCTTGCCAAGTCAGCATGTACCGAGCACCATTTATTTTGCTTCGCAAAGAGTATGGAAATCCACAGATCGAGGAGATTCCTGGACAGCGATTTCCGGAGATCTTACTACCGGTCGAGACCGAATTACTGAACCAATTATGGGTAAAAATCAAAGCTGGGATCATGCTTGGGATATGTACGCCATGTCTGAATTCAGCACCATTTCCTCTCTTGGTGAGTCCCCAATCAATCCCGACGTCCTTTATGCAGGTACGGATGATGGACTGATTCAATACACCACAGATGGTGGGAAAAACTGGAATGCAGTACCTGTAAGTAGCATCCCCAGCGTTCCTAAAAATGCCTTTGTAAACGATATCCGTGCGGATTTATTTGATGAGGCGACCGTTTATGTGGTCTTGGATAATCATAAGGAAGGCGATTTCAAGCCTTATGTCGCAAAGAGCACTAATTATGGAGCTAGCTGGACTTTGATTACAAATGGGCTTCCTACTCCCCTACTTACTTGGAGAATAGTGCAGGATCACGAGAAAGAAGGTCTTCTATTCTTAGCCACTGAATTCGGTGTTTACTTTTCCATAAACGGAGGAGGAAAGTGGATGGAGCTGAATGGTGGCTTACCGACCATTTCTTTCAGAGATATCACTATACAGCGTAGAGAAAATGATCTGGTAGGGGCTTCATTTGGAAGAGGCTTCTTCGTGTTGGATGATTACAGTGCCTTGAGAGAAATCTCAGAGGAGATGCTGGATCAGGAAGCACAACTTTTCACTCCTAGAGATGGCTATTGGTATGTACCCAAAAACGCCGTGAGATATATGGGCGACGACTATTGGTCAGCTCCAAATCCTGAATTCGGGGTCACTTTCACCTATTTTATCAAAGAAGGCATGAGTACCCTAAAGGCCGATCGACAGAAGGCCGAAAAAGAAATGGGTGATGCCTCGATACCTTTCCCAGGTTTTGATACCATTGAGGCAGAGATGATGGAAAAAACTCCAGAAATCCACCTTGAGATTTATGATACCGATGAAAACTTTGTACAGCGGGTGAAGGCAAAAAATGCAGCCGGAATTCACAGAATGACTTGGGA
>JABXHZ010000449.1 GCA_013373335.1 Cyclobacteriaceae bacterium
ATCAACATTACCTCGATCTGTGGAGGGTTATTTGAATAATTATAATTGGCATTTAAAACCTGGGTTCTGGGAAATTTCATTTCAACCTGAATAAATCTTCGAGCCTGCTCTTGCCAAAGTGTTCGGACTACAATTCCATAGGCGAGGAAGACGCTGGGGATGATAGTTAGTAGGGTGAACAAAGTGATGTAGGTCTGAACCCGTTTTTCTTTCTTTTCATCCAAGAATTCCTTTCTCGGGAATTTCATAAATCGGACAATCAGATAGGTCGATAGACTAATGAAAACTGAGTTGATAAAGAAAAGGTAAAATGCCCCGAAGAAGTAGTAAAAATTCATGGTGGCCAAGCCATATCCTGCAGTACAGAGAGGGGGCATCAAAGCAGTTGCAATGGCCACACCCGGGATGGCATTACTCTTCTCTTTTCTGGAGCCGGCAACTATTCCAGCAAGGCCTCCAAAGAGGGCAATCAGCACGTCCCAAATGGTGGGTTCGGTTCGTGCCAAAAGTTCGGATTGAGCATCATCCAAAGGAGTAAAAAAGAAGTAAATCGAAGAGGTCAAAATGGCTATAAAAACCGCTACTCCCAGATTGCGCAAGGAGCGTTTGAGCAACTCAAAATCATTGATCCCAGCAGCTAACCCAACACCCATAATTGGACCCATTAAAGGGGAGATCAACATGGCTCCGATAATCACTGCCGTTGAGTTGACATTGAGTCCGATGGAGGCTACAAAAATGGCGAAAATTAGAATCCAAAGATTGGCTCCTTTGAACTCTACATTTTTCCTGATGTACTCAATCGTAGCTAACTCATCCTCCTTCCCTTCGTGAAGATCAAAACGTTCTCGGAGGTAAATTAAAAATCGGATAAAGCGATTTCGGGTTCTTCTTTTTGGTGATGTTGGCTCCATCATTTGACTTGTGTATTTGAGGGCAAAATAGGTAGATATAGGGAAAATCTATCGTGAATAAACTGTCTTTTTTTCTGGCCCGAAACTTGAAATAGGAGTAAGGAACAATTTCTCTTTGGAAATTTTCCAGGATGCATCTTGATTCAAATCAAAGTTAGAATAAGGTTTAATTTTTATATACTAACTATCTGAATTAAAGAAATATATATTGATTTTAGGAATCTCAAAATTTTACAAGACTAAAAAATTTAGATTTAGCTAAAAATAAAACATTCAGTCTAAAATTTACCTTTTCATTAATTCAGGATATTTTTAACCATTGAAAGTTTTAGGAGTAAATCCTTTTTCAGACGTTTCATCAAATCCCTTAAATAGATTTTATGCCTCGGTTGATTTTTTTAGATGATGATCGAATCCAGCATCTATTGATGCGGAAGTTATTTCAAGTTTACCTCCCCGATTGGGACTTTGAATTTTTTGAAAATTCTAGAATTGCAAAAGATTGGCTGACCAAAAACTCGGTTGATTTAATTATCTCAGATTTGAATTTGGATGTCGGAACAGGATGGGATTTTGTATCTGAAATCTGTGATTTTTCGGATGCTTCTGTCGTCTTTTTGACAAGCAATATTTCTCCGGAAGACCAACAGAAAAAAGCTCAATTTGATCAGGTGAAATTGCTCCTTGAAAAGCCTCTTGAGGAGTTTGGGATCACTCAAATTTTAGCCCTTTTAAAACCATGATTTTTGGCTCTTCTTTATTTTTGGAATTGGTCAAAAAATCATCTTCCTATTAATTTAGGTTGTTCTCTGTTTTTTTGGATTTTAGCTCTCCCTTTCCTACTGAAATTTGACTAAAATTCTTCCGAAGTGACATTTTGAAAAAGAGATAAAGTCAGGGATTTTGATTTCAATTCAGTGGATTTTTTTCTGGCAAAACTTAACCGATTATAGAGTGGGAAAATTTATTTTTTGTCCACGAATTTGAAGAGGCTCATTCGAATTAAAAGGCCTTTTTTTATTCTAATTTTTCCTCCTTTATTCTTTTGTTATTTTCGGTACTCTAGAATTAATCTTTTACCTCTTCATCAACTTTTCATCCTCCATTAGTTCCTGAATAAAATTGAAAATTTTAGAGATGCCTTGGTTGTCAAACTTTTCTCTTTGGAGATCATTTAGGGTGAAAATTATATTTTAGCTTAAATCTCGAATTAGAATAAAGTTTTGTTTCAGGACACTAAAGTTTCGTTAAATTTAAAGCAGATATTAAAGTCCTTGATTTTTATTTTATTTTCTTTGTAATGCTTCCTACGGGTAATTAGACCAAACTCTTTAGATTTAGCATCCTATGGCTGAAGAAGCAGACGACCGTAAACCTTTCCTTTCGAAAAAAATTGACAAATTTTTCACAGGCCTCGCTGATGCCTGGAATTTTGTCAGACGTTTTTGGAAGGAGGTATTTCTTCCACCTTATGAATTTAAGGAGGTTATACATCAATGTTACAGAATCGGGGTGGAGTCTCTTCCTTTGATTTCATTGACAGGGTTTATTGTAGGGATTGTATTTACCAATCAATCTAGACCTTCCTTATCAGAGTTTGGTGCTACATCCTGGTTACCTTCCTTAATTTCGATAGCAGTGGTTCGGGCAATGGGTCCTTTGGTGACAGCATTGATTGCTGCAGGTAAAGTTGGATCGAGTATTGGTGCAGAAATTGGCTCTATGAAAGTGACTGAGCAAATCGACGCGATGGAAGTTTCAGCTACCAATCCATTTAAGTTTTTGGTGGTTACAAGGGTTTTAGCGACTACATTCATGATACCGATTTTGGTTATGTACACGGATTTTGTAGCACTAATTGGGTCTTTTTTGAATGTCAACTCCAATGAATTGGTCAGTCTTTCTACCTTTTTTGTACAAATATTTGAGTCGATTTCCTTTTTGGATATTTGGTCCTCGGTTTTAAAATCCCTCCTTTTCGGGTTTACCATCGGGATAGTGGGTTGTTACAAAGGGTATCACTCTTCGAAAGGAACCGAAGGTGTAGGACGCGCAGCTAATTCTGCGGTAGTTATTTCTATGTTCTTGATCTTTATTGAGGAATTACTTGTTCTTCAGGTAGTAAATGCCATTAGGGGGATGTAATCATGTCAGATAAAGTTGTTGAAATAAGAGGTTTATATAAAAGTTTCGGTGACTTGGACGTCTTGAAAGGGGTTGACTTAGATCTCCATCGGGAAGAAAACTTGGTTGTCCTTGGTCGATCAGGAACCGGTAAATCCGTATTGATCAAAATCATGGTTGGCCTTTTGAAGCAAGATAAAGGTCAAATGGAGGTTTTGGGACAGGAGGTTTCCAGTCTTACTCCCAAAGAACTGAATGCTCTGCGGCTGAAAATTGGATTTTCTTTCCAAAATTCAGCCTTGTATGACTCCATGACTGTTCGGGAAAACATGGAATTTCCTTTGGTTCGAAACATCAAGAATCTGACGAAAAAAGAGATTACTTATAAAATTGAAGAGTTACTCGATGCAGTAGGGCTTCCTCAAACCATTAATCAAATGCCTTCTGAGCTTTCTGGAGGACAGAAAAAGCGAATTGGTGTAGCTCGTACCCTCATCCTTAACCCTGAGATTATGCTTTATGACGAACCCACAGCTGGATTGGATCCGATTACCTGTGTGGAGATCAATAATCTGATCAATGAGGTGAGAGAGCGTTATAAAACAACTTCCATTGTCATTACCCACGATCTGGCCTGTGCTAAAATGACAGGAGATAGGATGGCAGTATTGTTGGATGGGCAATTCAGGGCAATGGGTACCTTTAGCGAAGTATTCCCTCATGCAGAGGACAGGCGTATAAAATCATTCTACGATTATAATTTTATTGAATCATGAGAGGCGAAAATAAACGGTCCGTTATCGTCGGAATCTTTGTTTTTCTGGGAATTGCCATTCTTGTAGCAGGAGTTTTAACTCTTGGAGGGCAACAGAAAAAGTTTGTCAAATCAATCTCCCTAAAGGCAGTTTTTGATGATATCGGTGGTTTGCAAACAGGAAATAATATCTGGTTTTCCGGTGTTAAAATCGGAACTGTCCGAAAAATCAATTTCTATGGAGATTCCCAAGTAGAAATTGAAATGAATGTTGAGGAATCTGTTGCCGAATTCATTCGGAAGGATTCTAAAGCTACGATTAGCTCGGATGGTCTGATCGGGAATAAAATCATTGTGATTTATGGTGGTTCCACTCAAGCTCCTCCAGTTCAGGATGGAGATCGATTAGAGGCCGTGATGCCTTTGGATACGGATCAGATGATGGAGACCCTTCAGGTAAATAATGAAAACTTGGTTGAAATCACCAATGATCTCAAATTACTAACCAGCAAGCTTGCTCAAGGAGAAGGCATTGTGGGCGCTGTAATGACCGATTCTTTATTAGCTGAGAATTTTAAGTCCATTTTGAATAATCTTAACCGGGCTAGTATCAATAGCAATAAGATGTTGGCAGAATTGACTGAATTTTCGGGGAAGTTGAATGAGGAAGGAAATCTCTTCAACGATTTGGTGTCGGATAAAGAAATAGCTCAGGATATCCGGGCTACGATGGAAAGTTTTAAATCAGCTGCAGCAAATACAGAGGCGTTGACTCAAAAATTGACAGATATTTCTGAAAAGCTCAACGATCCGAATAATACCTTGGGCTTGTTACTTAATGATCCTGAGTTTGCTGAATCTCTGAAAAGCACTTTGATAAATACCGATTCTGCTACCTATAATTTAAATCGCGGAATGGAAGCTTTGGAATACACCTGGCCATTCAGAAAAGGATTTAAAAGAAAGGCTAAGGCAGATGCTAAAGAACAAAACTAATTTGTTACAAGTCAAGCCCGTTAGTAGATTCTAACGGGCTTTTTTGTTGTTGAAAATTTCCCTAATGCCATTTTTTTGGTAACATTAATTTTTCATTCCAAACTGATCAGATTCTTTATTCCCCAAGCATAAATCTTATTTTTGTGCCCAATCCTATTGAAACCTATGTTATCCAGTATCAATCCTATACATACAGACGCTTGGGCCAGATTGCAAGCCCTTTCAGATAAATATAAAGACCTCACCATATCAAGCCTTTTTTCAGAACGAGAGCGTTTTGAGCGTTACAGTCTTGCTTTGGAGGATATCTTGGTTGATTACTCAAAAAACCGAGTTAATGATGAGATTTTTAAGGCTTTGTTGGATTTGGCTAGAGAGACCAAATTGCATGAAGCTATTGAGGCCATGTTTACTGGAGATCCCATTAACGGAACTGAAGGTCGTGCTGTATTGCACACTGCCCTCCGGAACCGAGCTAATACTCCCGTTTATGTAGATGGGGAAGATGTCATGCCGGAAGTGAATCGGGTCTTGGAAAAAATGAAGGTCTTCTCCGATAAAGTTCAAAAAGGTCAATGGTTGGGATATACCGGAAAGCCAATTAAAAGCCTGGTTAATATCGGAATTGGTGGTTCAGATTTGGGCCCGGTTATGGTGACTGAAGCCTTGAAACCATATCAATCCAAGGATTTGGAAATCTATTTTGTGTCCAATGTGGATGGAACCCATATTGCGGAGACGCTGAAGAAAGTAGACCCAGAAACCACACTCTTTTTCATCGCTTCCAAAACCTTTACGACTCAGGAAACGATGACCAATGCGCATACTGCGAGAAATTGGTTTTTGGATCAGGCAAAAGATGAAAAAGCGATTGCCAAGCATTTTGTTGCTCTTTCTACTAATCAAAAAGGAGTAGAAGCATTTGGGATTGATCCTGAAAACATGTTTGAGTTTTGGGATTGGGTAGGAGGAAGGTACTCCCTTTGGTCCGCGATTGGTCTTCCAATTGCTTGTGCTATTGGCTTTGAGAATTTTGAGGAGTTATTGGCTGGTGGTCATGCCATGGATTTGCATTTTAGAGAATCCATGTTTGATCGAAATATCCCGATTATTTTAGCTTTGATTGGGATTTGGAATACCAATTTCCTGGGAGCATGCTCTGAGGCTATTCTTCCTTACAATCAGTATATGCATCGCTTCGCTGCCTATTTTCAGCAGGGAAATATGGAAAGTAATGGCAAGTATATTTCTCGAAGTGGTGAAAAAGTCAGCTATACGACTGGACCTATCATTTGGGGAGAACCCGGGACCAACGGGCAACATGCTTTTTACCAATTGATTCATCAGGGAACACATTTAATTCCCTGTGATTTCAT
>JABXHZ010000066.1 GCA_013373335.1 Cyclobacteriaceae bacterium
GCAATGATAATTCGATCTGCTTCCAGCTCTTCTCCATTTTTCATGAGAATGGTTGAACCTTGAACTTCCTCCACCGGATGATTGAAATAAATCTGAGTGGCACTTAATTGTTCTCGGATCATGTTTGGAATTTCACCCATGCCCTTTTCTGGAATAGCAGCATGCCCCATTGCAAACATTTTAAAGACAAACTCAAACATTCTGGAGGAAGTATTCAAATGCTTTTCCAAGAAAATCCCTCTAAAAAATGGTTTGAAGAAGTTCTCTATGATTTGATCTGAAAACCCGTAATTTTTCAAATACTGATGGGTAGGAATAGCCTCCGCTGAAAATATATCCTCAATGCTTTTTTGCTTCAAATCCTGAGTTAAGGTGAACATCTTCACCTTATCCATGAAGGTTCCCACTTTGGAAAATGCCATGCTCACAACTTTCAGTGGATTCCTTAACGGATCAGAAATTATGTATGATTCCCTTTCATCAAAAATTACAGCTCCTGGATCAAACTTTTTCAAATGAAGCGCTTGGAAGTCCAGATACTTTTTGGCCTCAGGGTAGGCGGTATTTAAAACCTGAAAGCCATGATCCAACAAAAACCCATCTACTTCATCGGTTTTCATCCTTCCACCAATTCGATCAGTAGCTTCTAAAATGATGGGGTGAAAACCGGATTTTTCCAATTCTAAAGCCGCAATCAATCCCGATAATCCGGCTCCGATAATGTAAATTCTTTCTTCTTTCATAGTCTACTGGGTAAAATTGCATAAAACAATTTTTTCTAGAAAGTGCTAATTCCTATTGCTGAATAACTGAAGGCAAGAAAAAGAGTTTGAACCAAGAGTAACAAATCCACAAATGGTTTCAGCCAATTCAAAGGTTTTTCTTAAAATCACAAAAAAATCCAAAATGAAAAATCTATTCCTGCTGGCTTTCATCTTATCATTTGGCTTTGTTCAAGTAAATGGTCAAACCTATTTTCCTGCAAAAGGAAATTGGGAGAAAAAATCTCCTGAAGAACTCAATCTAAACCCGGAAAAAATTCAAGAAGCCATAGCCTTTGCTATTGCTCATGAAAGCGATGCTAATCCAAATTTAAAAATCGCGCATTATGAAAGCGCTTTTGGAAGGGAGCCTTTTGGGTACCCAATAGGCCCTATGAAAACCAGAGGTCCTGCAACAGGTTTAATCATTTACAAGGGCTATGTAGTGGGTCAATGGGGAGACCCGTCTCGGGTGGATTTGACTTTTTCGGTGGCTAAAAGTTTTCTTTCCACAACTGCCGGACTGGCGGTTAAAGAAGGGCTTATTCAAAGCGAGGATGATTTCGTCTATCCATACATGGCTCCTATATATCCTTACAGACCCGAACGGCTTGCTATGAATAAAGCCGATCATTTTGAGGAAGAGGATGTTTTTGAGCTTTTTGACACAGAACACAACCGAAAAATAACTTGGGATCATCTTTTAAGACAAACATCTGATTGGGAAGGGAGTCTTTGGGGAAAACCGGATTGGGCGGATCGTCCGGCAGAAGGCGTTGCACAAAAGCGGGCTAGACCACAAAATGAACCAGGCAGCAAATATGAATACAACGATACACGAGTTAATGTATTAGCCCTTGCTCTTTTGAATATTTGGCGAAAACCACTACCCATAGTACTAAAAGAAAAAATCATGGATCCCATCGGAGCAAGTGATACGTGGAGATGGACAGGATATGAAAACTCCTTTGTAGTCTTGGATGGACAAATCGTTCAATCCGTTAGCGGCGGTTCGCATTGGGGAGGTGGAATGATGCTATCTGCCTGGGATCAAGCGAGGTTTGGTTATTTGACACTAAGGAATGGCAATTGGAATGGAAGTCAATTGATTCCCGAAAGTTGGATTACCAAATCACGAACTCCAACTCCAGCCAATCCGGGTTATGGGTTTATGAATTACTTCCTAAATCAAGACAAACAACAAGTTCCTGCTGCACCGGAGACTGCCTTTTTACACATTGGAGCAGGTACAAATATGATTTATGTAGATCAGGAAAACGACTTGGTGGTAGTAGCAAGATGGATTCCTAATGGAGATAAAGCAGAATTAGTAAAACTGATTTTAGAAAGTCTTCCCAAATAAATTAGTAAGCTGAATGACAAAAAAGGAAGCAAAAAAGCTTCCTTTTTTTATCGTTCTTTCAAATCCATAATTCCTGAGACTTCTATTTCTTCTGCTATTTTGGTCAAAACCAAATTGGGAATCTCAACTTCATATTCTTCTGGCCTGACCAAAAAATTGAATTTCAATTCATAAACATCTTCATTTTTTTCAATGGTCCCTTTAACCTTTACAGGTTTGCTTACTCCATGGATTGTCAAATTACCGTCAGCTACCATAGAATGAATCCCATTTTTCTGAAGAGCCTCAATACCCTGAATTTTTCCTTTGAACTGAGCCTTTGGAAATTTTTCGCTCTCAAGGTAATTCTCATTGAAATGCTCTTGCATCAATTTGTTAGGAAAAACAAAATCTACTATTCGCATTTGGACAGCAATTTCTCCAGATTCTGTATTTACCAGACATGCTGTCTTCTTATTGGACGCCTCAATGGTCTCAAGCGGGGTATCAGAAAAAAACCGAACCTCCCCATTATTTGTGCCCAGAAGTTTCTGCCCGAAAAGCAAACCTGAAGACAGAAACAGAAATGCTATTAAAAGAGTCTTTTTAGTTTTCATTTGTCCTTGTATTTAGCGCCTTTTTCAAAACTGAACGTTCTAGAGATATTAAACCCATAATAAATATCTCCATCCAACCAATTCCCGGTTGTTTGACCCACTACATGCTTTTCAATCATCCCCCTGGAATTGGTAAAGTGCAATTGAAATACATGCCCTCCAGTCTCAATATCAACTCCGAAAGCAATGGCGTCATGATAGGGATAGGCTTTTCCCGTTTGGCTTTCATACGCTCTTTGATCAGCAAAAGCCTTATAATATTCTCCGGATAAGGTAAATCTTTTCGTGAGTTTAAATCTACCTCCAATCCCTAATGCAGGAAGATTATTTGAAATCGCTGATGATTCAACCTTATTGTAATGAACCAAAGTTGGCATAATTTGAAGGGAGAGCTTTTCATTCATCTTCCTTGCAATCAATACTTGCCCCCAATAAGAATAGCGTTCAGTATTTGAAAAAAACCGCATTTCAGCACCAGATTCCATCACATAGCCTGTAGGCATGGTATTGATTCCCATTCCTGCTAGACCAGTTACAGTTAAAGGCATCTTATCCGACTGCTTTAACACTTTGTATTTGGTATAAAAATCATAAGTCTTTTCTATAGAACTCCTTCCGGCCCCAACCAACCATTCATCTGTTATCCCGTATTCTAAACCCAATCTGATTTTAGCTTCATCCAATCCAAAGAAATTGGCTATAAAACCACTATTAACAGCTCCAAATCGATGGGAAATCCAAAAGTTTAAATGTTTTTTGGAAATTGTTTCTATGGTATGTCCATTGATTAGACGAGTTGCTTTAAACGTTGCTTGGGTATAAATCGGCTGTTTAGCTAAGTCTTGATCCAACAAGGCCATCAGATCATCTTGAGCTTTTACCCCATGGGAGATCAAAAGAGCTAGAAGGAAAAAGCTCAGGAGGATTTTGCCCCATTTATTTGCCCTTCTCATCACCCAAAAACACGTAAAGTTGTACCATTTAACTCAGTCTGATAGGTTTTCAGGCCTCTCGAGCCGTTTGAATTCAATCCTGAACCATCGGTAGCAAACCTGGCGCCATGTTCAGGACAATAAAATTCACCGGAGCGGTAATAAACCTTGACTTTTCCTTCATGAGAACAAACTTGTGTTACCGCTGCAAATTGTGTTTGCGAAATACGGGCAATAACAATCCGATTTACTACAACATATCCACCAACTGTATTCAATGCAGAATAGGCTGAAGAAGTCAGATCCAAGGTAATATCAGTTGCATTTCCTCCTGTACCGGGATCCATACTCTCATTGATGCAGCTTGAAAGTGTAGAACCCGCACAATAGACGGCTACTAAAGAAGCTCCTTTTAATCCTAGAGATTTTAGGAACTCTAATCGACTCATTTTCTCGCTCATAATACTAAAGGGTTTTAAATTAATTGAAAGGTAGACTTCGATTATTAATTGAACCTTAGCGGAATCTTAAAATCACCTTAAGTTTAGATATAGAAAACTGTTGTCGTTAGCTCCTGGAATTCTTTGTTCTGCTTTTGGCTACTAAAAACTAAACGAAATGAGATATTATTCTATTTCAATGAATAGTATGCAAACATGAATTTTTTCTAACTTGAATAGAAAATTATTCGCTAGTATGATCGCTAATACACCTCCTCCACCATATTATGCTGTTATTTTTTCAAACCTAAGAACCTCCGGAAATCAAGGATATGAGGAAATGGCGGAAAAGATGGTGGAATTAGTCAAGCTTCAAGAAGGCTATTTGGGACATGAAAGCGCAAGAGACCAAATGGGAATTACAATCAGCTATTGGAAGGATCTTGAATCCATCAAAAAATGGAAAGA
>JABXHZ010000368.1 GCA_013373335.1 Cyclobacteriaceae bacterium
AATTGGTTCGCTTATGCAAAAACACCCATTCAAGAAATTTCTTTGAACAAGATTCAACTTATTTCCTTGTCAAAAGAATTTCATATCAAAATCCATCAAAAACCTATACCAGAATCTTGGAAGATCCCTGTTAAGAATATGCAAAAAGGTGGGGAGAGAATGGGATGGCGTTATCTTAAAAGTTTTTTGGATGATCGGGTAAAGAACTATAACCGACACATTAGCAAACCCGAATTAAGCCGGACGGGATGCAGTCGGCTATCGCCTTATTTGGCTTGGGGCTCCCTATCGATTCGTCAGGTTTTCCAAGTATCCGAAAAGAAAAAGGAGGAGGGTAAAAGCATTCGGAACTTTACCAATTTTCAATCTCGATTGAGATGGCATTGTCATTTTATTCAAAAATTCGAAATGGAATGCAGAATGGAATATGAGCCCATTAACCGTGGTTTCATGCAAATTGAACAGGCACCTGATTTTTCCTTAATTGATGCATGGAAAAATGGAAAAACAGGGATTCCTTTAGTGGATGCCTGCATGCGTTGTTTGATCCATACAGGCTATCTCAATTTTCGGATGCGTTCGATGTTGGTTTCATTTCTAACCCATCATTTAAATCAGAATTGGAAATATGGTGCTGCTCATTTGGCTAAAGTTTTTCTGGATTTTGAGCCGGGAATTCATTATCCCCAGATTCAGATGCAAGCGGGAGTGACTGGAATCAATACTATAAGAATTTACAATCCAGTCAAACAATCACAGGACCATGATCCGGAAGGCGTATTTATCAAAAAATGGGTTCCAGAGTTGAAAAAGTTGCCAGCTACTTTAATTCATGAACCTTGGAAAATTCCACCTCTTGAAGGGCAAAGTTTGGGATTCCAGTTGGGAGTAGATTATCCCTATCCTGTAATAGACTTGGAAAAAGCTGCCAAAAAAGCGAGAGAAAGGGTTTGGGGGGCTCAGCAACTCCCTCAGGTTAAGAAAGAAGCACAACGGATTCTAGCAAAACATACATTACCAAATCGATGGGCTTGAAATGAAGAAGCAGTTTTTACCACAGAAAATCTGTCCAGTATGTAACAGGCCTTTTTCTTGGAGAAAAAAATGGGAGAAAAACTGGGATCAAGTTAAATATTGCTCAAAAAGATGTTCGGGTGAAGCAAGAAAATCTCATCGGTAAACCATGGCATACCAGGTAATCCAAATTATTAATGGAAGGAAATAGGAAAGAAGTATGACCCAAATTGACTCTTGAATGCTTCTTCTGCTGATCGTATGGAATCCGAGTACCCAAACAGCTCCATAAAGTAGCTCAAACAAATTAATACTGCCAAAAGGATAGTGAAATCGTTCTTCTACTTGTTCATAGCCAAGTAGGCTTAGAAGGGACAAAGGGCGGTTTTCTTGAATTTCTAAATAGGTAACTGAACTATCTGGGTTTAAAAAAATCAAAAACCGAAGTAGTTCCGGAATTAGGAATATGATTTCAGCAACTAAAGCAAACTTCCACAACTCTTTGTAGGGAACTTTGTAACCCAAGGCAAAGGCCCCTAACCAGATTAGAAATGAGACCACAGTAAACTTCCATAACAAAGCAAAAGGAGTCCAGATATATTCAAGCGTATTAAAGATGTAGAAAAAGGTAAAGGCGCCTGAATTCTTTAAATTTTGTGAATCTGGAATTGCTTCTACAATTAGTGTGTTGGTAAGAAAGCGTACCAATATGAACAATAAGACTAAAAGCAAAAAATATAATCTTTTATCAAAATCAAGAAGTTCTTGGATACGTTTGGATAAGGGACTAGGTGATGGAGCCATACTATTAAGCAATGCGGAAAGATAGCATATTTATCAGTTTTAGCGGTAATTTTGCAGCTATGAGGAGAAAGTTCAGAATTTTTCTGTGGCTAGTGCTTTTTGGAATAAGCAATATTGGATTAAGCATGGTGGCTTTTTCCCAATCCCCTCCTGTGGATAGCCTTTTCGAGACGAAGACTTCTCCTTATTTATTGTTGGATAGGGGACTTCAGTACCGTATTACCAAGTCCATTAATAGCATGTACAATTTTGATTTTGAAACTGCTGAACGGGACTTTCGTGTAATCGCATTTCAATATCCGGAGCATCCTCTTCCAGAATTTTTGATGGCTTTGGGCTACTGGTGGAGAATAGAGGTGGATGTAACCAATGAAAAGTACGATGATATTTTTCTTTCCTATTTGGATCGCGCAAATGAAAAAGCGGAGCGATTATATGATCAAGATCCAACCAATAAGGAAGCGTCCTTTTTTCTGGCTGCTGGCTATGGATTTAAAGGGCGGCTCCTGGCTGAAAGAAAAAGCTGGACCAAAGCTGCCTGGGCTGGCAAAAATGCCTTGAAATATATGGAAATGAGTCGGGGAGAAGAAGAATTCAATCCCGAATTACTCCTTGGAGATGCCTTGTTCAATTATTTCGCAGAATGGATTCCTGAGAATTATCCTTTATTGAGACCGGTATTAGCTTTGTTTCCGAAAGGGAATAAGGAATTGGGCTTACAACAGCTGGAACAGGTAGCGAGTAATGCCTTTTATACTCGAATTGAAGCCATGTATTTTTTATTTAGGCTATATGCTTCCGAAGAAAAGAAACCCTATGAAGCACTTCGGATTTCTTCCTATTTGCACGAAAAGTTTCCAAATAATCCCTATTTCCACCGGTCTTATGCTAGGCACTTGTACACAGTAGGTCGCTGGATTGAAGCAGTAGAAGAGTCCGAGGAGATTCTCAAACGAATTGATGAAAAATGGGTAGGCTACGAATCAAATAGCGGAAGACATGCAGCCTTTTATCTGGGACAGTTTGAGGAAAAAATTGGCAATCGAGATCAGGCAAAATATTATTACTTAAAGACCGTTTCCTATGGTGAGGAGTCTGAATCCCAGGAAAGCGGTTATTATCTCCATGCATTGGTTCAATTGGGACAAATAGCCATGGAAGAAAATCAGAAAAAGCTCGCCAAGGAATATTTCAAGAAGGTCAAGAAATATGCAAAGCGAAAACATCCCGCTCATCAGGCCGCAAGAGATTTTATCAAAAAGAATAAACTTTAACTCAAAAGTTTACGTTTTTTAACCTTGTGACAAGAGATAATTTGAAAATTTCTAAAAAGATTAAAAGTTTAGAATTATTTCTTTGCCAAAATCGACTGAAAATTGAATAAAATTTCGATTTTTGCCTTCTAAAAAAGTTTTAACCGTTTTAAAACTTTCATTAAATATTGTACATTTGCACCATATTATATTTTGTATATGCAAGAGAACGTAGATAATAGCATCCGAATCAAGTTTGACAAAATTGACCGGAAAATCCTTGAGATTCTTCAGGCCAATGCTAAAATAACCAACGCCCAATTGTCCAAGGATATTGGACTTTCTCCTGCGCCTACACTTGAGCGCGTTAAGAAATTGGAGCAATCAGGAATCATCAAGAGTTATCATGCGAAACTTGATCCTGAAAAAATCGGATTGGGTGTCAGTACTTTTGTATTGGTTAGTTTAATTGGTCACAACAAGGCTAACATCGATGCCTTTATGAAGGAAATCAATGGAATTCCAGAGGTCATTGAATGCCATCATATCACTGGTACAGGTGATTTTATTCTAAAAATTATTGCTAAAGATATTACCGCCTACCAAAAATTAATGCTGGAGAAGGTATCAGAAATCAAAGAAGTAGATTCCATGCAATCCATGGTCATTCTTTCTACCTTTAAGGATTCAAAAGTATTGCCTATTCCCGTTTAATTGGTTTTTACTAAAACTTTCAAGGGGTGGCGAAAGTCACCCTTTTTTTATGCGTATGGAAAATCCTTGGAAAACTCTGAAAATCAATGCCAAATATGAAAACCCTTGGATCCGATTGGAAGAACATGATATTCTTAATCCAGCAGGGAATCCTGGAATCTATGGCAAAGTGCATTTTAAGAACAAAGCCCTTGGAATTATCCCAGTTGATTTGGAGATGCATACTTGGCTTGTTGGGCAGTATAGATATACCCTGGATGAATATTCATGGGAAATTCCCATGGGAGGAGGACCTATCGGACTGGATATTCTTGAAAGTGCGAAACGGGAACTTAAGGAAGAAACAGGGTTAATTGCTGCTAAATGGACTGAAATCATGAGAATCCATACCTCCAATTCTGTGACAGATGAAGAGGGATTTGTATTCTTGGCGGAAGACTTGGTTCAGGAAGAGCCTGAATTTGAAGAAACCGAAGTTCTTCAGATAAAAAGAATTCCTTTTCAAGAAGCTTTGAATTGGGTGATGGAAGGAAAAATTACAGATGGGATCAGTATTGCCGGAATTTTAAAAGCTGCAAAAATTTTGGGTCTTTAAATGAAAATCAAGGAGCATTTTTCGATAACCTTCCATTTAGCCTACCCAGTAATTCTGAGTCAATTGGGTCAAGTGATGGTAGGTGTAGCTGATAGCATGATGGTCGGGAAACTCGGTGCTTTACCTTTGGCTGCAGCTTCTCTAGCCAATTCAATTTTTTTCGTGCTGCTGATGTTTGGAATGGGTGTTTCTATGGGGATTACACCTTTAATTTCCATTGCTGAGGGAAAAGGAAAAGCAAAAAGAATTGGTCAACTTCTTCGACATGGTCTTTGGATCAACATATTCACTTCTTTAATCCTAACTTTCATTATCCTGGGTCTTTCCTCTGGACTTTCTGCTTTGGATCAGCCAGTAGAGGTTGTATCAGCAGCTATTCCATATCTTTTTGTAATTACAGCTTCTTTATTGCCTTTTATGATTTTTCAAGCCTTTAAACAGTTTGCAGAAGGATTGAGTCAAACTAGGCAAGCCATGTACGTGACCATCTTTTCAAATTTGGTAAATGTGTTTCTGAATTGGGTTTTGATTTTTGGCAATTTGGGTTTTCCAGCTTTGGGCTTAATGGGAGCAGGATGGGCAACGCTGATTTCCAGAGTTCTGATGGCAATCTTAATGGCTGCATATGTTTTAGGATCCAAACGATATCAAGGTTTTCAATTGAAATTGGGCTTGAAAAACATAAGCTTTCCTATGGTTACCAGAATTTTAAAAATTGGGGTTCCTACTGGTTTCCAGTTTATTTTCGAGGTCAGTGCTTTTGGTTCTGCAGCGATTATGATGGGTTGGCTAGGAGTTACTGCTCTAGCAAGTCATCAAATCGCAATTAATTTGGCTTCAATCAGTTACATGATGGCAGCCGGGTTGGGTACTGCTGGAATGGTTCGGGTAAGTAATCAAATTGGAAGAAATGATTTTAAAACCATGCGAGAGGCTGGTATGACGGTCTTTGGGATGGTTTTGATCATCATGAGTACTTCAGCTATTCTATTTATAAGTCTGAAAAACTTTTTGCCCACACTTTATATTGATGATCCTGATGTAATTGCAACATCAGCAGTTCTCCTGGTAATCGCTGGGATGTTTCAACTTTCAGATGGAGTACAAGTGGTAGGTTTGGGGGTACTTCGTGGTATGGAGGATGTTCGTTTCCCTACTTGGTTGACTTTTGTGGCTTATTGGATAATTGGCTTACCATTGGGATATTTTTTGGCATTCGAATTAAATATGCGAGAAAGAGGGATTTGGTATGGTTTGTTGATCGGACTTAGTATGACTGCAATCTTACTTTTTTACAGATTTTTCAAATTGAGTCAAAAAGCAATTCAGCAGGGCAGGGTCTGAAATGTTTTTTCTATTTTTCAGGATAAATAATCAAATCGCAATTTCCATGATGAAGCATTACTTTTTGTTCGCAGCTGCAATTTTATTGCTGCTTAATCCAAGTTACGCTCAGGAGCCGTCGGTTTTGCCTCTGAAAGCCCAGGCAGAATTAATTGATTCTTGGCTGGATGAACGGATCGAAACGGTTTTACCCAAGCAAATGACTGAAACCGGGATAGACATGTGGGTAGTCATTTCCCGAGAGTATAATGAGGACCCTGTAATCCGAACGCTATTACCAGCGACTTGGATGGCTGCTCGAAGGCGTACAATTCTCGTTATGTATCAACCACAGCCTAATGCCAAAGTGGAAACCTATGCAATAGCGCGTTATGATGTGGGAAAAGCATTCAAAAGAGCATGGGATCCCGAATCAAAGCCTGATCAGTGGGAGGCTTTGATGGACTTAATTGCTGAAAAAAATCCGAAGAAAATCGGTTTGAATATGGCTAAAGATTATGGTCATGCAGATGGTCTTACGCATACTGAATATCAATTTTTTATGGACTATTTGTCGAATGAATTGAAGGATCGTGTTGTTTCGGCACAGACACTTGCCGTTCGTTGGCTAGAAACCCGAACAGCTTCCGAAATGGCAACTTATCGGCATATACAAGAATTGGCCCATTACATTATTCAGGAAGGACTTTCTGAGCGGGTAATTACTCCGGGAAAAACTACTACGGAAGATGTGGTATGGTGGTATCGGGATAAAATTAAATCCATGAAGTTAGATACCTGGTTTCATCCAACGGTAGATATTCAGCGACCGGATCCTAATTCCAATGAGGCTTCCCGATCTTTTTCATCCCGCCCTTCGGAAATGACCATTATGCCGGGTGATTTGCTCCATATTGATTTTGGGATTACCTATCTACGCTTAAATACAGATACGCAAGAATTGGCTTATGTATTGAGACGAGGTGAAACGGAAGTCCCTGAATACCTGCAAAAGGCTTTTGAGGTCGGGAATAGATTGCAGGACATTTTGACTGAAAATTATGTGACTGGAAGGACTGGTAATGAAATACTTCGTGCGGCACGGTCGCAAATGGAGAA
>JABXHZ010000362.1 GCA_013373335.1 Cyclobacteriaceae bacterium
ATTTTAGTCGGACACTGGGGTTCTGAAGAGCAAGGGCTAAATGGTTCCCGTGCATTTGTAGAAGATCATCCAGAAATGATGGATAAAATCCAAGCCTTATTCAATCAAGACAATGGTACAGGAAGAGTTGCAAATATCTCAGGTCAGGGCTTCGTCAATAGTTATGATTATTTGGGAAGATGGATGTCCAAAGTTCCGCGTGAAATTACACGGGAGATCGAAACTACCTTCCCTGGAAATCCAGGCAGTGGAGGTTCTGATTATGCTTCTTTCGTGGCAGCAGGCGTACCGGCTTTTTCTCTGAGTTCCCTGAGCTGGTCTTACTTCAACTATACTTGGCATACCAACTTGGACACCTATGACAAAATCGTTTTTGATGATGTACAAAACAATGTGATTTTAGCGGCCATCATGGTATACATGGCTAGCGAGGAGCCGGAAATGGTTTCCCGAGAGCGAAGAATTCCTATAGGAAGAGACGGTAATCCTACCAGCTGGCCTACCCAGCGATCTCCGACACGAAAAGGAGGAATGGATTAAGAATAACAAAGGCTTGGGAATCATTCCCAAGCCTTTGTTATTTATTTAGTAAAGTAGACCCATCCCAATTTTTCCTTTGAATTTCTGGAACAGGAATTTCCAAAAAATCAATGAGTGAAGGCAAAATATCCACCATTGAAGCATCCCTAGAATTAAAGCGATTATTCAAGTTTTGAGCATTGGTCACCATCCAAATCTCTCTTTCAGAATCGCTTTGACCTCCATGTTCTTTAAATTCTGGGGCTTTCCTACCATGATCGGTTGTAATCCAAATCAACCATTCCTCTTCAAATTTTTCTTCACGAAATTTGATGGCTTCCCAGATTCGGCCAACTTGCTCATCAGCTAACTTTATTGCGGAAGTCAATTGTGGGCTTTTTCCATACCGATGCCCCACAGCATCTGTAAATTCTAAATAAACCCAAGAAAGGTCGGGGGCATGAGTTTTAATGGAGTAGGCAGCCTCATAGGATACCAAACCATCAATTTTCTTGATATATTCTTTATCAAAATCATGGGGAAAACTGACGGTATCCTTCTCAAACGCATCGAATACTACATCTAATTTTAAATTGCCCGTTTCTGCCATTCCTTCCCCAAGCAACTTGGTTCGATTATCCTCCCAGGTGGAGTAAATCGCTAACTTTGATTTGGGGCGAGCCTCTCGCATCAATCTAAAAATTGACCAATATGTATAATTGGGCGAAGCAATGTCATTATCCCAAACATTGTGCTTATTGGCCCAAGTCCCCGTCAGCAATGAGTTATAGCCCACAGCAGAAATGGTAGGCGTCTCCGATTCTCCTCCCTTTTCCCCTCCTGTGAAGGCTCTGGTATAGCCTCCTATTTTCGCAATTTCATCCAAGTTTGGAGTGGATACACTTTCCAATTCACTAGCAGGTATTCCATCCAAAATGATAAAAACAACTTTTTTGTCCTGCGAAAGACCTATAAGCGGTAAGTGAAAAATTAGAAAAAGAAAGAAAGCCCGATGAAGCATAAATTCAAAAGGGTATATCATAAAATTAACCAAGGCTACTCCAAATTTTTTGATATTTAATACTATTATCTAACATTCTGTATCACAGATTTTTGAATCAATCACTTAAATATTTTCTTGCCCACTGAATAAAATATGGCCAATTGGGGCCTACAGTGTGTCCTCCTTCATGTTGACGAAAAGCCAAATCACCTTCTTCCAAAAAGGTCTGTATTGGAGGAAATTGGTCCGTTGGTAAGGGTTTTTTACCCAGTAATTCATAAACCGGACCTGCTAAAACTTCCGCTTCGAACATCCCTTTCGCATCAATCCATTGTCCCTCCACTTCAGGAGAACCAACGGAAATAAACACTGGCCTCGGAGCACAAAGTGCAATCAATTCATGGGCATCTACCGGCAAATCATTCGGCGTCATCGGTCCTGCGTATTTGATAAAGTTGGGAGCAAACCAATGATACTCACCTGAGCTTGCTAGGTTTTCTACCTGTTCTCCGAACGTTCGTCGAAGTAATTTGGCGCCACCAGCACCGGAAGAACCAATCAAACCAACAGCAACCCGTGAATCGTAAGCCATCGTCAATAAGGCGGCTTTTCCATAACGTGATAGCCCCTCAATAACCACTTTTCTTGAATTCACTTTCGGATCTGTTTCCAGAAAATCCAATGCCCTACTTGCTCCCCAGCCCCAAGCTTTCAGCGTCCCCCAATCGTCCAACTTCCGGGGATTACCCTGATTCATCAAACCGATAATTCCCGCTCTCAAGCCAGCTCCATTATCAGCTTGATAGCTGGTTGGAATGATAATCCCAAATCCCCAACCTGCCTTCAGAACCTGTTCTTGCCAACTTGGTCCAGGTGGAGCTGGTGGTCTACGCATGCCGGGCGGCCACCTCCATCCAAACTCCATGATAAGAGGCACCTGTCCAACGCTATTTTTAGGAAGAGCATATTCAAAGTCTATGGAAACCGAAAGGGAGGGGTAAATTGAATTATCAACCCGACCCTTTAGAATCTTATAATTCACCTCTACATCTCCAATCAGGGAATCCTTTTCCCAAACCAACTCCCAAGTCACCGAAGGCAAATTTTCAGGGGTCCTCCCATACATTTCCCGGTCAAATAGTTCAATCAATTCACCCCTTCTCTTTTCCCAATCCTGGATGGATTGAACAGGGTTCCCATTTTCAAAAATTAGGGGATCGGGTACAGATTCGTAGGTTTTTGCCTTGCTTTCATCAGAATTTGCCGCATTGGGAGCCGATGGATTCCCTGATGGTCCAGGCCTCAAATGGTCTATCCCAAGCATTTTCATCATGAGCTGATGATCTGCCTGACTAAGCTTTTGTATGGAATCTCGACTCGCTTGAGAAAATTGACCATTGCTCAAAGAAGGAATTCCTATGCACAGGCAAAATATCACGATAATTCTGTTCATGGTTTTTCGGATTTGGGTCAAGGAATCTACATTTTTTTGAACTGAGAAAAATAAAAGATTTGATCAACGGAAGTTTATGAATTAGTAGGACTTTGAAAGCCTTCGGCAGATCACTAAATTGTCTGAAAGACTGATCACTATGAAGAAAATCTTATACTTCACCCTGCTTTTCATTTTTATAAGTCAACTAGCATATACGCAGACTATTTCAGAATACCTCGCTGCTCCTTTCCCCTCCGATCTTACGGCAAGCCCGGATGGTAAAGCAATAGCCTGGGTTTTCAATTCAGAAGGGGAGCGAAATATCTTTTTTGCAAAAGCCCCTGATTTTAAAGCAAAACCCCTCACCCATTACAAAGGAGACATAGGGGTGGGTATAGGTTCGCTGACCTTCTCTCCTGATGGAAAAAGCTTGGTCTATGTAAGGGGAAATTCAAAAAACCCCGCTGGAGAGGCTGCCAATCCAGCCCAACTTCAGGAAAATACGGATTTTAAAATCCATTTGATTGATTTACAAAGTGGAAATGAACAACTTTTGTCGGAGGGAAGTGGCCCCGTATTTTCTCCGGATTCAAAAATGTTGATTTTTAGAAAAGGGAGAGACCTGCATCAATTAAATCTAGAATCAAGCGACCCCTCTTCCAAAATTTTTCATGCTAGGGGTTCAATAGGTTCCTATGATTTTTCGCCAGATGGCAAATGGATATCCTTTGTTTCCAATCGTGGAGATCATTCCTTTATTGGGCTTTGGAATAGAGAAAAACAAATGCTTTCTTATCCCGAAACTAGCCTAGATCATGACCGCTATCCGGCATGGAGTCCGGATGGAAGTAAGCTGGCCTATCTTCGAATTCCGAATGTGAATAACAAACTCCCCTTCACCTCCCACAAGGAAGCGAATCCTTGGAGTATCCGGGTATTAAACATGGACACCATGCAAGCAGCCGAAGTTTGGCGAGCAGACTCGGGTAAAGGATCAGTTGTTGTCCGTGATATACCGGCAGAATCAGATAGAATCTGGTGGACACCGAATGGGTCCTTGGTTTTCCCTTGGGAGAAAAATGGCTGGGTCCAGTTGTATGCAGTGAATCCAGAAACTAGCCAAGTTCAACATTTGACAAAAGGCCAAGGATTTGTTGAAAAAGTCAATACCTCCTATACCAAAAATGAACTCTTGATTACCAGTAATATCGGTGACATCGAACGAAGAAAAATCTACCGATTGGACTTGACATCCTATGAGTTGGAAGATCTTTCCGAAAAAGGAAATATTAACTGGACTCCTGTCCGAATAGAAAACGGGTTAGCCTTTCTCTCAGCTACTGCAACTCGGCCTGCCTGGCCCATGATTCGGCATTACAATCAAGAAAAGTTGCTAGCAGAAGATCTATTCCCACAAAATTTTCCTAACCAACTGGTTACCCCAATCGGGCTTGATATTCAGGCTTCCGATGGATTCAAGAGCAGGGCTCAGCTGTTTCTCCCCCCGAATCATGATCCCAATAAGCAATATCCAGCTGTTATTTTTCTTCATGGAGGAAGTCGTAGACAGATGCTTTTGGGATTCAATTACTCCCAGTATTATAGCAATGCTTACGCCCTACAGCAATACTTCGCTGCCAATGGATTCATCGCCTTGACACTAAATTACCGCAGTGGAATTGGTTATGGGTTGGATTTTCGAGAAGAGGAAAATTATGGAGCTGGAGGTGCAAGCGAAGTCTTGGATCTTTTGGCTGCTGCAGACTACCTAGCCGGAAGATCCGATGTGGATGCTGGAAAAATCATTCCTTGGGGTGGAAGTTATGGCGGGTTTTTGACTGCGCATGGATTGGCTCAGGCACCGGAAAAATTCCTCGCTGGAGTGGATATTCATGGGGCCCATAATTGGAACCAAGATATTCCCGTTTTTGCTCCTTGGTATGAACCGGAAAAATTCCCTGAAATGGCGGAACTAGCATTTCAATCCTCACCCATGGCTTATGTAGAAAATTGGGAGGACCCTGTCTTATTGATTCACGGGGATGATGATCGAAATGTCCTTTTCTCCGAATCCGTGGAATTAGCGGAGGTACTTCGAGAAAAAGGGGTCTCTGTAGAACAGTTGGTATTCCCAGATGAAGTTCACTCTTTTATCCTCCACCGCAATTGGGTAAAAGCTTACGAAGCCGCGATTGAATTTATCCAAAGACAAATCCAATTATGAGAAAGATGTTAATATTTATCCTAGCCTTTTTTTCGGCCGTCTCTGTTTTTTCCCAAAAGAAAATGCTTGAAGAGGCCTTTGAACGGGCTTCCACAGATGGGTTTTCAGGCGTGGTACTTGTTGCGGAAAATGGCGAAATCTTGTTTGAAAAAGCCACTGGCATGCGGAACTATGAGGAAAATATCCCCTTAGAGCCTGACGATATATTTGAGCTTGCTTCGGTGTCAAAGCAATTTACAGCCATGATGATTATGCTTTGTAAAGAAAAGGGACTCCTAGATTTCGATGATCCAGTTGAAAAATATCTGAATATCCCCTACAAAGGCATTAGTATCCGGCATTTATTAACGCATACTTCTGGCTTGCCCGATTACCAAGCGATTATGGATGCAAATTGGGACAAAAGCAAAGTGGCTGGAAATCCTGAAATTTTGGATTACCTGCGAACCTATGCTCCACCCAAACTTTTTGAGCCTGGAGAAAAGTACCAATACAGCAATACAGGCTATGTGATTTTAGGCAGCATCGTTGAAAAAGCAACAGGAAAAGACTTTGTGGAGCTTTCGAAGGAATGGATCTTCGAACCGCTTGGGATGAAAAACACAAGCATTCGAAGTTTGGAGGAAAAAGCAAAGGTCACCAATTTCGCAGCCGGTCATCTAAAAGATGAAAATGGAAATTACATCAATGCCAATCGCTTCCATTCTTCGGATTATACCGTTTGGCTTGGCAATCGAAAAGGGCCGGGCAGGGTAAGCAGCAATGCCCAAGATTTACTGATTTGGGATCAGGCACTTTACACCGAAAAACTGGTCAGTCAAAAAACTCTCGAGGAAGCCTTTCAGCCTTTTCGGTTGAATGACGGAACGAGAAGCTATTATGGTTTTGGTTGGGATATAGAACCCAAAAGCCCCTTCGGAAAAATGGTCATGCATACCGGGGACAATCCCGGGTATAAAACCATCATTGTTCGCTTCATTGAAGAAAACAAAACCATCATAGTGCTCAACAACAATTACCATCCCGATCAAATGAAACTGGTAGAAGCAGCCACGATTTCCCTTTTTAAATGGTAATCCCTTTCAGCAGATAGTTCAATTTCCTTATCCCCTATGAAAAAATCACTCTTC
>JABXHZ010000131.1 GCA_013373335.1 Cyclobacteriaceae bacterium
AACGATATGATATCAAGCCTCAGCTCAGGTATCACTAATGTTACAAAAGATGTTTTGGGATTAAGTATTGTAGTGATCTCCTACGAGTGGCTATATTCTCACTTTGCCATTTTTGAAATAAAAGCCACCTGGTTGGTCTATGTGATTGCCTTTTTTGCATTGGATTTTGCAGGATATTGGACCCACCGCATTGCTCATGAGTACAATATTTTTTGGAACAATCACATTATCCATCATAGCAGTGAAGAGTTTAATTTGGCTTGTGCGCTTCGGCAAAGTATTTCCTCGATTGTAAAGATTTTCGCTGTATTTCTGATTCCGGCAGCTCTTTTTGGAGTACCGCCTCAAGTGATTGCCATTGTAGCCCCCCTGCACTTGTTTGCTCAGTTTTGGTATCACACCCGCCATATTGGGAAAATGGGATTCTTGGAAAAAATCATTGTGACTCCCTCCCATCACAGAGTCCATCATGCAATCAATCCCGAATATTTGGATAAAAATTATGGGCAAATTTTCATTTTCTGGGACAAGTGGTTTGGTACCTATCAGGAAGAAAAAGATGATATTCCTGCTGTCTACGGAGTGACGAGACCAGTAAGAACATGGAACCCCATTAAAATCAATTTCATGCACCTTTGGTTACTCATTAAGGATGCATGGAGGGCAAAAAAATGGTCTGACAAGTTCAAAATTTGGTTTATGCCTTTAGGTTGGAGACCTGCTGATGTAGCGGAAAAGTATCCCGTTGAAAAAATCAAAGATGTGTATCATTTTGATAAGTATAATCCCCATTTGCCCAAAGGCATGCTAATCTGGAGTTTTGGACAGTTGATTGTTCTATTGCTTTTAATTAGTTATCTATTTGGAAATATCGCATCTATTGGAGTTCCGGATATTTTCTATTATGGAGGTTTTGTCTTTTTGACAATCTACGCCTACACCGAACTTATGGATAAAAATCCCAATGCATGGGCTTGGGAATTGCTGAAAGCCGCTTATGCCTTTTACTTTATTTTTACCCAGGGAGATTGGTTTGGGCTAAATGCTGCATTTCCTGGTGCTCTTCAGGCTTTAATCATCTATCTAGCAGTTTCGGCTGTTCTTGCAATCTGGTTTTCTTTCAGGAAGAAAAATGAGGTCCAATTTGCGAATTAAGCAATCATGAAAGAGCTCCAACAAATTCAAAAGGCATATGAACTTGCCAAAACTGAAAATAAGCAAGTCGCCTTAGCTACCGTGGTTAAAGTAGTTGGTTCGGCCTATCGAAGACCTGGTGCTAGAATGCTCGTTGATCTGGATGGACAGTTGACCGGTGCTATCAGCGGGGGTTGTTTAGAGGGTGATGCATTGCGGAAGGCACAATCTGTAATTTTCCAACAGAAATCCATGTTGGTTACGTACGACACTACAGATGAAGATGATCAGAAGTTTGGTGTAGGATTGGGTTGCAATGGGATTATTCATGTGTTGATTGAACCTATTGATTTCAAGAATCCAACAAATCCGGTCGAATTAATTAAGGAAGCATTGAAGGATAGAAATATTGGCTTACTGCTTACCATTTTTTCTATTCCAAATGCTAGATCAACCCAAATAGGAACTGTTTTTTTAAAGAAAGGCATTCATGAGTTTGGTCAGGTGGACCAACTTGACCCCAAGCTTTGGCTTCGGCTAAAACATGAGATTCAATCATTTGATCAGCATCAAAATGAAATTCGAAATTATCCTGATCTAGGAGATAGTTCTGTTTTTTATGAGTTGGTCCGGCCGTCTGTCCGAGTACTTTTGTTTGGTGCAGGAAATGATACCCTTCCGGTAGCTCGAATGGCTGATTTATTGGGTTTTGAATTGATTGTTATCGATGGTAGAAAGAATCTTTCTACCTCAGGTCGTTTTCCCCAAAGCAAAGAAATTATTGTAGGACCGGCAGAGGAAGTAGTAGAAAAGATAGAAACCGACCTTTACACCGTTGCCCTATTGATGACGCACAATTTTGAATACGAGGCTGTGGTGTTAGAAAAGCTTCAAGAAGCTATGATTCCCTACATTGGGATTTTAGGACCAAAAAAGAAAACAGAAAAGCTAATTCACCGCCTTGAAAGTAAAGGTGTCCAAGTGTTTGAAGAAAACATTTATGCGCCAATAGGCTTGAATATTGGTGCCGAAACTTCTGAAGAAATAGCCTTATCTATTTTTGCAGAAATCAAAGCTGTACTCAATAAAAAGAAACCCATTTTCTTGAGGGAAAAGATCGGACCTATCCATGAAAAAGGAGGATGAAAACCGGAGTAATTATATTAGCTGCAGGTTCATCTTCTAGATTAGGAAGGCCTAAGCAACTTATTGAATATCAAGGTAAAAATCTCATCAAAAGAACTATTGATGTTGTATTGGCAAGCGAGGCCAATTTTATAGTTGTTGTCTTAGGTTGGAATCCTAATTTAATCAAAGCGGGCATTCAAACTGAATCCGTTCATTTTGTCGAAAATGAAAGTTGGGAAGAGGGAATGACAGCCAGTATGCAGGCAGGACTTGTTTGGTATATGGCTTCTAATAATAAAGTAGATACCCCTGACCAAATTCTAATTCTTACCTGTGATCAAATCAAGGTTGATACCGATTTAATCAATCGAATGATTAAAGAAAAAGAGGAGTCAGGGAAAGGAATAGTTGCCTGTAAGTATTCTGACACTCTAGGAGTCCCCGCTATTTTTGACGCCAAGTATTTTGATGAGTTATTAGAGTTAAACAGGAACGAGCCCGCTAAAAAGCTAATTTTTAGAAATTTATCTGACGTCTTTACAATAGATTTCCCATTAGGATCCATTGATATTGATACAGAAGAGGATCTACAAAATTTAGTGGATTAAGCTTTTTCCCTAAGTTGAAAAACAACTTCTTTTACCCAGGAAATAGTTGTTGTTATATCCTCTTCAGTGGTACCTTTTCCAAGGCTGAAACGGATGGAAGCTCTTCCTAAATCAGGGTCTAAACCCATAGCTTGAAGCACATGGCTAGGCTTTGGAGAAATCGAAGTGCAGGCAGAACCAGAACTTACCGCAATTTTTTGATTAACTTTTTTAAGTAGCTCCTCTCCTTCTACGCCACCGAAAGCAATATTACTTACGTGCGGCAAACGCTTTTCCTGACTTCCATTCAAAAAAGTGTTTGGGATATCCAAAAGACTATTCTCCAATTTATCTCGCAAACTTTTTAGGCGATCCGCCTCTACGATCATTTCTTTCATTCGCAGTTCGGCTGCTTTTCCAAATCCCACAATCCCAGGAACGTTAAGTGTACCGCTTCGCATACCCTTTTCATGCCCTCCTCCATGGATTTGAGCAAGTGGCTTGGGAAGGTCATAATTATGCCGCACATACAAGGCTCCTACCCCCTTGGGTCCATAAAGTTTATGGGCTGAAAGAGCCATCAAATGAATGCCTTTTGTAAAGACTGGAATTTTTCCTGCGGCTTGAACCGCATCAGTCATTAGAATTACATCCTTCAACTCAGCCAATCTGGCAATTTCCCCCATCGGATGGATTATGCCTGTTTCATTATTGGCCCACATAAGGCAAATCATTTTGGTATGAGGAAGGATAGATTTTTCCAATTCCTGAAAGCTGATATTTCCAGTTGAATCCACCTCTAAATACGTAACCTCAGCACCTCTTTTTTCGATTTCAGCGAAAGTGTCCAAAACAGCTTTATGTTCCGTCTGACAAGTGATAAAGTGTTGCTTTCCCCCTAAATAAGCTTCAAAAGTCCCTTTGATTCCCAAGTTGATTGCCTCAGTGGCTCCAGAAGTAAAAATGATTTCCTTTGGTCTGGCCCCAATCAATTGGGCGATTTTTTCTCTTGACCCTTCTACTGCATTCTCTGCAATCCAACCATAAGGATGGCTTTTACTAGCTGCATTTCCAAAATGGATTCCAAAATAGGGAATCATTTCTTCAATGACTTCAGGGCTACAAGGCGTAGTTGCGTTATAATCCAAGTAAATCGGATAATTCATGCTTCAATAGTTGATTTGCTTATTTTCAATTTTAAGGACTTTTTTTTAGCTCCCCTAATTGGTATTCAAGCAGAAGACAAAAATATTAACACCAACATCTACAAATTGAATTCAAAATTTATTATTATAAAAAAAGTTTAAATCACTAAATAGGAGCTTTACATTGGAAACTTCCTTCATCGAATTTTTTAAAAAATTCAACCAGCTCGATTTGAGCGATATGGTTGAGGTTTACAAAATTTCTAGTTTCAAATCCTACAAAGCAGGTGAAAAAATAGCTAAGGAAGGTGATCAATTTGATTTCGCTTTGGGCATCCTAAAAGGGGTAATTAGAACTTATGTTTTAAAGACTAATGGTGAGGAGAGAACAGTAAGAATTGCTTTGGAAAAGGATTTTGCTGCTTGTGTAAATTGCTTTTTGAATGATGGGAAATCCAATGAATATTTGGAAGCAATCGAAGATTGTTTGGTAATTCAAATCAACACGAAAAAATTTAAAGAGCTTGCCAAGAAAAATATTCGTCTTTTAAGATTTTATAGTGATAATATTGGCCAAGTATTAAATGAAACTACAAATAGGATACTTTTTTTTGTTGCAATGACTCCTGAGGAACGTTATCAGAATTTGCTGGATCAAAATCCTGAAATTATTTTACGGGTACCCCAAAAATATTTAGCCTCTTATATTGGGATCACAACTGTTTCGCTCTCCCGAATAAAAAGTAGAAAACCAAAAGACCCGAATTAATTAACAAATGTTATTTTGTAATTCTAAATTTATTAGCACTTTTATTGGGTAATTTTTGTAATAACCTAAAATAAAACGCACTATGAAGCTTATCTCAAAATTAGCTAATGGAGACAATCCAAATTGGCTACTGAAGGTTTTATTCCCATGTAAATGCATCGCTTTCATGGCCTTTTTCCCATCTATCTATTTTATTGGGAAGCTCTTTATTTGACAAAATTTGTTCCTGCTCTTCAAATCATAAAGATTTGAAGAGCTTTTTTAGTACAGCTTTTAATCGAATTTTCGATTAAAATAGGTTTTTTATGTCTATAGAAAACAGAATCTGAACCTATTAAGTAAACTTTTTATCCACAAGGTTCATAAAAATTATTTGTTGAACTGATTATTTTTCTCGCCAGTTCTTTCAAAAAGCAATTCTGGGATGAGGTTGTAAATCCTATCAATTGAAGTAATTTTGCTATTCAATTTTTCAAAAATGAAAGAATCAGCATCACTCAATTTCATTGAACATATTATCGAAGAAGATCTCTCAAATGGATTTCCAAATGAGAAGCTTCGATTTCGATTCCCTCCTGAACCAAATGGCTATCTGCATATTGGACATGCGGCTTCTATTTGCCTGAATTTTGGATTGGGAGAAAAATACAATGCCCCTGTTAATCTCCGATTTGATGATACAAATCCAACAAAAGAGGAACAGGAATATGTAGATGCAATCAAGCGAGACATAGCCTGGTTGGGATTTCAATGGGCCAATGAATGTTATTCCTCAGATTATTTTCAGCAATTATACGATTGGGCTGTTCAATTGATCAAAGAGGACAAGGCCTATGTGGATCAGCAATCTTCAGAAGAAATTGCGGCTCAAAAAGGAACTCCAACGACAGCAGGAACTCCAAGTCCTTACCGAAATAGGCCTGTAGAGGAAAGTCTGGATTTGTTCGAGCGAATGAAAAATGGAGAATTTCCAGCGGGTTCATATTTGCTACGAGCTAAAATCGATATGGAATCTCCAAATATGCACATGCGTGATCCGATTCTTTATCGTATTGTAAATGCTGCCCATCACCGTACGGGAACCAAATGGTGCATTTATCCAATGTATGATTGGGCTCACGGCCAATCTGATTATATCGAGCAAGTATCGCATTCCCTATGTACCCTTGAGTTTAAATCTCATCGTGAACTGTATGACTGGTACTTGGATCAGATCTATGATTCAAATCTTCTTAGACCCAAGCAACGAGAATTCGCTAGAAGAAATCTGAGCTATACCGTAATGAGCAAGCGTAAATTGCTTGAACTGGTTCAGAAAAAGATTGTAGCAGGCTGGGATGATCCTCGCATGCCTACAATTTCCGGTTTAAGACGTAGAGGTTATACGCCTGATTCCATCAGAAAATTCAGCGATTTAGCAGGAATTTCGAAGCGAGATAATGTAACAGATGTTTCGCTTTTGGAATACTGTATTCGGGAGGATTTAAATAAAACAGCTACGCGTGTTATGGCTGTTTTAAATCCGGTAAAATTGGTGATCACCAATTATCCGGAGAGTAAATCCGAAATTCTAAGTATGGAGAATAATCCAGAAGATCCCAACTCTGGAACCCATGAAGTTCCTTTCTCCAGGGAATTATACATCGAACGGGAAGACTTTAAGGAAGATGGAGGAAAGAAGTTCTTTAGGCTTTCTTTAGGAAATGAAGTTCGTCTGAAAAGTGCCTATATCATCAAAGCTGAATCCGTGGTTAAGGATTCAGATGGTACTATTTTAGAAATTCATTGTACCTATGACCCTGAATCTCGATCTGGAAGTGGTACAGAAGCCAGCATGCGTAAGGTGAAAGGCACCCTTCATTGGGTTTCAAAGGAGCATGCCATCAAAGCAGAAGTTAGAGAGTATGACAGGCTCTTTTTGGATGAAGCCCCAGATGCTCATGAGAATAAAAATTTCTTGGAATTTATTAATCCAAATTCCTTAAAAGTAATCCAAGAAGCCTATTTGGAGCCATTTTTGGCTAATGCCACTTTGGATGATAAATACCAGTTCCAGCGATTAGGTTATTTCACTCTGGATATAGACTCCAAAGATGGAAAATTGATTTTCAATAAAACGGTCGGCCTAAAGGACACTTGGGCTAAACAAAACCAACAACAAGCTCCCCAAAGTCAAAAGGCTGTTTCTACTCCTACTAACCAAGGCAAACGAAAAGCCTTGAATGAAATTCAACAAATCAGTAAAAAGCTGACCAATTTTTCAGGTGAAAAGCTGGAAAGTGCTAAGGCTTCAATTCTAGAATTGGCTAAGGAAGTCAGTTATGAAGAATTAGAACCTTTGTTTAATACTGCTGCTAAAAAAGTTGGAACGCGAATCGGAGTAATGCTTAGCTTGGGAGTTCTTTTGAAAAATGGACAGCCAAGAAATGAAGCGATTGACCAATTCATTGAAGCCGGCTTATCCGATGAAAATGAATTATTGAAAGAGGAAGCAGAAAAAGTGAATGGACTTTAATTTGGAGGATTTATAAAAAAAGAAAGCCACTGATTTATTCAGTGGCTTTCTAGTTTTAGGATCTTCTAATCTCAAGTTTGATGTCTGAAAATTCCTTTTGCTCAATGAAAGGTTGACTTCGAAGTCTTCTTCCCGTTGCAGCAAATATTGCATTGGCAATTGCTCCACCTGTTGGAGGAAGAGCTGGCTCACCCAACCCAGTAGGATCATATCCAGAATCGATGAAGTGAGTCTCTATCTCTGGAACTTCCTTCAGGCGAATCAGCCTGTAGGAATCGTAATTCCTTTGTTTGGGTAATCCATTTTCAAAGGTAAGATTCGTATACATGGCATGGCCCATACCGTCTACAATTCCTCCTCGAACTTGATGATTTGCACCGGTTGGGTTGACTACCATACCGCAATCCGTAACTGCCGTGATTTTCTTCAAAGCAGGAGTCCCTCCTTGCATTTCTATATCTGCAACTTGAGCAACATAGGATCTATGAGAGAAATAAACGCTGAAGCCTTGTTTGACATCAGGATTCTTTCCCCAATTAGCTTTTTCAGCAGCTGTTTTTACAACTCCAATCATTCGATCCACATCGTAGCCTAATTGTCCGACAGGATTATTTTTAGCTCGATCCAGCAACTCCAAACGGAAGGCTACTGGATCTTTTCCTACTTCTAGTGCAACTTCATCCAAGAAACTTTGCTCAGCGTAAGCCAGGAAGTTGGTGATAGGAGCTCGCCATGCATTAGTTGTTATACTGGATCCATAATTTACTGTTTCTATCAATAGATTATCCACTGCTCCAGAAGGGAAATTATGCTCTCGGGTTGTGTTTCCGGCATTCATACCTACTCCACGGAGCTTATATCCTATCATACTTCCGTTTTCATCTAAAGCTGCTTCAAATCGATAGCGTACCGCTGGTCTATAGGCCCCACCTGTCAATTCATCTTCCCTACTCCAAGTTACCTTGACTGGAGCATTGATTGCTTTGGAAATATGGACTGCTTCTTCTACATAATCGGCTCGAAGTCTTCTTCCAAATCCCCCTCCTAATCGAGTGATTTCTACAGTTACATTTTCAGCTGGAATTCCTAAAATCGATGCAGCAGTTTGCCTAGCCCGGTCAGGAGTTTGGGTAGGTCCAATTAACTCACATCGATCACCTTTCACATGTGCGAAGAAATTCTCCGGCTCCATAGGAGAATGCGCTAAAAATGGGCATTGATACTCAGCTGTAACGATTTTGGATGCTTTCTGAAACGCGGACTTGATATCACCATCTTGTCGCTTCACTTCAGACTTGCCATTAGCCATTAATTCCTTGAAAATTCGATCATGGTCAGCCGTACTTTCCACCGTACTTTCAGCTTCATATTCAATTTTGAGTAGCTTTTTAGCCTTCAATAATGGCCAGGTAGAATTTCCAACAACAGCCACTGAATTTTCAAATTGAACAACATCACTCACACCGGTGACAGCTCTTGCGGCTGCATCGTCGATCGATTTGATTTTCATTCCAAAGGGAGGGCGCTGCACCATGGCATGCATCATTCCTTCCCTATAGAAGTCCAATCCAAAAAGAGGCTTACCAGTATATATTTCATCTGCATCCACATTCTTAATTGGAGTACCGATGATTTTAAAGTCTTTTTTGTCTTTAAGCTGAACATCTTCAGGAGCTTGCATTTGGGCAGCTTCAGCAACAAATTCTCCAAAGTGTCCTGATTTCTTGCTTCCTGAGTGAGAGATGATGCCGTTTTCCACAGTTATTTCTTCTGCGGGAACATTCCACATTTTTGCTGCTGCAGCTACTAATAGATACTTTGCTGTCGCACCTGCCTTTCTGAGTCTTTCCCAGCTATGCGGCATGGCTCCAGATCCACCAGTTAATTGGCGATCATATTTTTCTGTGTCCAAATTGGCCTGCAAAACACGTACTTTTCCCCAATCTGCGTCCAATTCTTCAGCCACAACCATTGGGAAAGAAGTTTTAATGTTTTGACCCAATTCTGGATTAGGCGAATAAATAACCACATCCCCACTTGGAGAAATAGATAAATATGCGTTAAATGGTTTTGCCTGTGAAAGTACTTCTTCTGTACTCAACACTTCCATTTTTGGAGAGTCGCAACTAAACCAGTTGAATCCAATGAATAATCCACCCGCAGTGGTGCTGGCGATTTTTAGGAAATCTCTTCTACTTTCTCTGGTGATAGTTTTCATAATTACATGTTTTTAGCAGCCAAAGCCACAGCTTCCCTGATTTTGTGATACGTTCCGCAACGACAGATATTCCGATTCATGGCATTGTCGATTTCCTCCATGCTCGGATTAGGATTTTGCTTTAAAAAAGCCGCAGCTTGCATGATTTGACCTCCTTGACAGTAGCCGCACTGGGCTACATCTACTTCTTTCCAAGCCTCTTGTACAGGATGATCTCCATTTTCTGAAAGTCCTTCAATAGTCGTTACCTCCGAATTCCCAACACTGGAAACAGGGGTAACACATGAAAAAGTTGGGTTTCCGTTGATATGAACAGTACATGCGCCGCATTGAGCGATCCCGCATGAAAATTTGGTTCCAACCAAACCCAAATGATCTCGGAGGACCCAAAGCAAAGGAGTATCATCATCGACCTCTACTTGGAAACTCTTTCCGTTTACTTTTAGATTGAAACTAGCCATGGTTATTTTTTTTAGGTAAGTTACAAAAAATCAAGCCTATGAAAATGCCATTTATGGAATTATGAAATGAAAATTATAGGAAGTGCAAACGAAAATCCAATATTCTTTGATTTTTGATAAAGCTGAAAAGGTGAATTTTTCGGATCCTTTTTCAAGAAAGATTGTTTAGAGTTCTGAATTCAAACTTTATATCCTAAAACGCTTTAAAAAAGTGATTCGTAACCTGATCATTATTCCATTAGGATTGATCCTCATCCTGATTCTTTCCATAGCTTCATTTGTTAATTTTTATCCAAGCTTTGGAAGCAATCCCAACGATGATCAAAAAGTAGAATTCGAGAAACTACCTCATTATTCTGACGGGAAATTTCACAACCTGATTCCGACAGAGATGAGTATGAACTTCACAAAAAGCCTCAAACTTCTCCCGGAATTTTTCAAGGATGATCCTGCTCGGCAACCTGATTTTGAATTGCCTATTATTCAGGTGGATTCTTTGGAATTAGTGCATCCCGATGAAATTAAATTGAT
>JABXHZ010000028.1 GCA_013373335.1 Cyclobacteriaceae bacterium
GAAGCACATCAGACTTTGGTGAAGAATAATCTTCGAAGTCGTGTCGTCCTTCAAACAGATGGGCAATTACGTACGGGAAGGGATATTGCTATTGCTACTCTTTTGGGTGCTGAAGAATGGGGTATTTCTACTGCTGCTTTGGTAGTGGAAGGTTGTATTATGATGCGTAAGTGCCATTTGAACACCTGTCCGGTGGGCATTGCTACTCAAAACCCAGAGCTTCGAAAACTCTTCACTGGGGATCCTGATCATGTCGTGAATTATTTCAATTTCCTCGTGCAGGATTTGCGGGAGATCATGGCCTCTCTTGGTTTTAGTACAATAGATGAAATGGTAGGCCAAAGCCATGTTCTTCAGTCTACAGGGCATTTGAACCATTGGAAATGGGATAAAGTAGACCTTTCCCCTATTTTCCACAAAGTGGAGGTGCCCGATCATGTGGGTATTCACAAGCAAATTGACCAGGAATGGGATTTGTCCGAAGTTCTGGATACGAAATTGATTGAAGCCGCGAAACCATCTTTGGAGCAGGAGATACCTGTGACGGGATCCTTCCAAATCAAGAATACGGACCGAGCAGTTGGTGCCATGCTTTCCAATGAGATTTCAAAAATCTATGGAAGTAAAGGATTGCCTGAGGATACGATTCAAATCAAGTTCACCGGTTCTGCAGGTCAGACTTTTGGAGGATTCCTGACTAAAGGAGTAAGTTTTGAACTGGAAGGTGAGGCCAATGACTACTTTGGAAAAGGCCTTTCCGGAGGAAGATTGACTGTTTACCCGAGCCGAAATGCTCGGTTTAAACCTGAAGAAAATATCATCATTGGAAATGTTGCTTTCTATGGGGCTACCTCTGGGGAAGCATTCATCAATGGAAAAGGAGGGGAGCGATTCTGTGTTCGAAATTCCGGAGTCAAAACAGTCGTCGAAGGAATTGGCGATCATGGCTGCGAATACATGACAGGAGGATTAATGATTAATCTAGGAGAAGTTGGGCGCAATTTTGCCGCTGGAATGAGTGGCGGAATCGCCTATATTCTTCAAGATTATATCACTGAAATCAATCCTGAATTGGTGGATTTAGATCCTTTGAGCAAGGAAGATTTGACGACTATTCAGTCCTATCTGAGAAGACATGTCAAGTTGACGGGAAGTAGTCTTGCACAATCCTTTTTGGATGATTGGGAAAAAAACAGCCAAAAATTCATCAAGGTAATCCCACGGGACTACAAAGCAGTATTGGAAAAAAGAGCAAAAGAACAATCAAAAACATTGGCCTAACATGGGAGCGAAAGAAGGATTTTTACAGTTTCAAAGAGAGGTTCCGGTCCGCCGGGATCCCAAGGAGAGGATAGGCGATTATAAGGAGATTTATGAACCTTTTCCAGCCGAGAAGTTGAACCATCAGGCAGCACGTTGTATGGATTGTGGGGTTCCCTTTTGCCATCAAGGCTGTCCGTTGGGGAATGTGATTCCGGAATTCAATGATGCAGTTTATCAGCAAAATTGGCGGGAGGCCATTCAAATATTACGTAGCACCAACAATTTTCCTGAATTTACGGGTAGGATTTGTCCGGCGCCCTGTGAAGCTAGCTGCGTTTTGGGGATCAACAAAGATCCCGTTACGATTGAATTAATCGAGAAAAATATTGCCGAGAAAGCCTATGAATTGGGGTTGATTCAAGCAAATCCTCCTCAGACTCGAACTGGAAAACATGTGGCAATTATTGGTTCCGGTCCTGCTGGTCTGGCGGCTGCCGATCAATTGAATCAGGCTGGTCATGAAGTGACGGTATTTGAAAAAGATGCGAAACCTGGAGGCTTGCTTCGGTATGGGATTCCGGATTTCAAATTGGAAAAATGGGTTATTGACCGGCGAATTGAGTTGATGAAGCAGGAGGGGGTGATTTTCATTTGCAACTCTGACGTTGGATTTAATATCAAAGCAGAAAACATTCTCCGAAATTTTGATGCAGTGGTATTGGCAACGGGAGCTCAACAGCCCCGGGCGCTCAAGATCAAAGGTTCGGATTTAAAAGGGGTCCATTTTGCAATGGAATTCCTTGGGAAACAAAATCAGGTTGTTGGGGGAGAGATCGAAGAGAATCCCATTTCTGCCAAAGGTAAAAATGTCATTGTTATAGGTGGGGGAGATACAGGGAGTGACTGTATTGGAACATCCAACCGTCATGGAGCTGCTTCGATTACCCAATTGGAATTGCTTCCAAAGCCGCCCAAACAAAGGACTGTGTTGAATCCTTGGCCAGAGTGGCCCATGACTTTGAAAACTTCCAGTTCTCATGAAGAAGGAGTAGAAAGAGTTTTCTCCATCCTCACCAAAGAGTTTATTGGAAATGAGCAGGGGGAAGTTACAGGATTGAAATTGGTAGATATCGAGTGGATGGAGAAAGATGGCCGGATGACTTTCGAAGAATTAGAAGGGACCGAACGGATCATTCCTTGCGATTTGGCCTTTATTGCTATCGGTTATTCAGGCCCTGCGCAAAATGGACTTTTGGAGGCATTTGGAGTAGAAGTGATGGAAAACACCCTTCCAAAATCCAAAAAATTCCAGAGTACAAATTCCAAAGTTTTTCTTTCGGGAGATATGCGGAGAGGACAGTCTCTAGTGGTTTGGGCGATTTCGGAAGGAAGAGAGGCAGCCGTTCAGGTGGATGAATATCTGATGGGTTCATCTAATCTTCCCCAAAAAGATGAATCTTATTTCCATGTGGAGGATGAAATTCACGGAATGGATTAAATCTTTTATAGGATTATGTAAAATAAAAATGCCACCAAATCGGTGGCATTTTTATTAGGGACTTAATTCCCTCCTCTTCTTTTTCGAAACTCTTCCCGATCATGGATTTCTCCTCCTCTAGGTCCTCTTGGACCTCGTTCTTTTCGGGCTTCCTTCAGTTCTTCCCATTTTTGACGCTGCTCTTCGGTGAGTATAGCCCTGATTTCTTCTTCTTGAGCTTTGGCTTGAGCTCTCCGTGCTTCTGCTTCTGTTTTTCTGGCTTCTGCCTCCGCCTGCCTTTTCTTGGCATTTTCAAGGTTAATCGCTAAGATTTTCGCTTTTTGTTCCTCGGATAGTTCCAATTGTTCCGCCATTCGATCGGTCATCATTTTGGCTCGGGTTTCTGGATCAGGCATTTGCCGTTGACCTCTTTGTTGAGCAAATGCTCCTATGGAAAGAAGAAAAACCAGTCCGGCGCTAAATAGGATCTTTTTCATTGTTTTTGTGGTTTTGTTTGCTTCTTGGACTGAGCAAATTGCCAAAGGTTTATTCTTAAAAATCCAATTAACATTTCTTCACCTTTTTTCCTGATTGTCCCAAAAAAAGATTGAAACCACCTTTGGATTCAGGATCAAGGAGTTCTCTTCAAAACCAAAAGATTTACTAATTTTAGCCGCAAATTGAGCAAATCCATGGGAAGAGCATTTGAATTTAGAAAAGAGCGAAAGTTTAAAAGATGGGCTAAGATGTCCAAGGTCTTTACCAAGCTGGGTAAGGAAATAGTCATGGCAGTAAAAGCTGGGGGTCCAGATCCTGACAGCAATGCCAAACTTCGGACTATCATCCAAAATGCCAAAGGCGCCCAGATGCCTAAAGATCGAATCGAGGCAGCAATTAAGCGGGCAACCAATAAAGATGAGAAGGATTATGAAGAGGTAGTATACGAAGGCTATGGACCACATGGTATTGCAGTCATCGTGGAAACTTCTACCGATAATACTAATCGAACCGTAGCGAATGTTCGATCCTATTTCACCAAATATGGAGGGTCTTTGGGGACTTCAGGATCTGTGAGTTTCATGTTCGATCACAAAGCGGTTTTTCGTTTTGCTAAAGATGATTGGGATATGGAAGAATTAGAACTTGAACTCATTGACTATGGATTGACGGATATCGATGAAAACGAAGGAGAAATTTTTGTCTACACCGAGTTTGAAGATTTCGGCGCTATGCAAAAAGCTTTAGAAGAAAAAGGGATCGAGATTATTTCAGCGGATTTTCAGCGTTTCCCGACAACCCTGGTTGAGCTAACGGAGGAACAAGAAGAAATCATCAACAAGCTCATCGATAAATTAGAAGAAGACGACGACGTCAATAACGTATACACCAATATGGCCTAAGCACTTTGCTTAGGCTTTTTTTCTATGAACTTTCCCAAAAGAGAAAATCTGACTGGATACTCCCAAGAATTGATTGTGGTGGGGAGTACCAATCCAGTAAAAATCCAGAGTGCAGAAGAAGCATTTAATCTTGCTTTTGACCAACCTTTCCATGTAAGCGGAATCAATGTGCCTTCAGGGGTCTCGGATCAGCCTATGACTGCAACCGAAACCTGGGAAGGGGCGAGAAACAGAGCCAGAAATGCCAAAAAGGCTTTTCCTGAGGCGGATTATTGGGTGGGTATGGAAGGAGGAGTGGATGAGGATGAACACGGATTATTTGCCTTTGCCTGGATTTATATTGAGGATAAATATGGGAAAGCTGGCCAAGCTCAAACAGGCACCTTTTATTTGCCTGAACCTATTGCGGAATTAGTAAAACAAGGAGTGGAACTGGGGAAGGCTGATGATCAGTTTTTTTCACAGGAAAATTCCAAACAACAAGGTGGGTCCGTTGGTATTTTGACCAATGGAAAGCTGGATCGCAAGAACTATTATTCCCAGGCAGTTCTACTGGCTTTGATCCCCTTTCTTCAAAAAGATTTGTATAAATAGGACTTAAGTAATAAAAATTTTAAAAAAGCGAATTTTAATCAAAAAACTTTTTTCAAAATTTAGGATGTTAGCACTTTTTTTATTTCTTTAGACAAAAGAAACGTTCGTATACAAAAAAGGACTTTTCATAACAGAAAAATTAAGTAGAAGTTGCTTTAATCACCCCTAATTCAGTCAAGCAACAAGGCCTCCCTTCGGGGAGGTTTATTTTTTTAGGTTTCTGAGGAAGTTTCGCAATGCTACTCGCCAATCAGGGTCTGCATCCCACTCCGGTCCGATGTAGAGTTCATCCCTTACAATCAGCTTGATGTAATACTTGACTACCGTTTCTGTCTCAGTTTCTGGGTCTGCTTCTAATCCCATACTTTTCTTTAGGTCCGCTTCCCTACCTTCGACTCGAATCAATAAGAATTGGACCCGATCCCGAATCAATTCTTCATTTGTCCGAGGTTCCGTTAGCCAAACAAATTCATTTGGGTATTCGGACTTCAATATGGATTCAAGTTGGTTCTTTTGAGTTGCTTGCTCAGCCAATATGGTTTCCGGTGATTTCCCAAATAGATCAAAACGGAAAAAGCTTAGAAAGCCAGTGGCGGCACTACTACCTTCTAATGGGATTCCAAGTTTGAAAACCTCCAGATTGAGTGGGTTTCGGGGTAAAAACTTTGAAGCCGCTAGGGTAGTATTGCTTTCAATCCCTTGCAAGCTTGGAAATTCGGGGACATCGATGACTAATAAATTTTTACTTGGGGTTGATTTCGCGGCATTGGCAAGTAATTGTCCTGCCTCTGAAATGTCCTCTGCTTCGGCGCCGTACAAAGCAGTGCTTGTTATTACTTTTCCGTCTCCGCTAAATTCTCCGATATGGATACTTGCCTGATTCCGCTGCCGCGTGACCAAAATGATATTTTTTACCAACCGTTGATCAAAGGCTTTTGCATAGGCAGATTGCACTTCCTCAGAAAGAACTACCTGCTCCAATTCATAGTAGGCAACCGGATCACCTCCTGCCTCAACCAAATATTGATGCACAGAGTCTGCAGCTGTTCTCCAATCCATGACTGGTCTTGCGCCTGGATCTACAGATACCAAAACGACAGATTTTCCATCAAAAAAACTTTGAGGCAATCCATTTTGAGAAAATGCCTTTGAGGAAATGAAACCGAGAAGTAAAACGAAAAAGAAATGTTTCATGAATGAAGGTTTCTGACTGCTTCCTTTTAAATTTCGACTTTAAATAACGAAAAAATTACCAGCTCATGAGATGGAATCTTCAAGTATTCGCTACAATTCTATTGTTTTTTACCATCCATTTTTCATTTTCTCAAAAACTACAGGAAAAAAACCTGATCAAGCATTTGGTTTATTTGTCTTCGGACGAATTAAAAGGTAGGGAAACAGGAACTCCTGAAAATCTAAAAGCTCGGGATTACATCAAGAATGAGTTTAAGGGAATGCGGATCGATTCCCAATATCCAGATTTTTTTCAGGAATTTCGATTCACGAGCAGAAGAGAGAATAAGTTGCTCACGGGATATAATGTTGTGGGATTTGTACCAGGTACAGTTAGTAAAAAAATCATTGTCATCACGGCTCATTTTGATCATGTGGGGGTAGGAAAGGCTACGGATCAAGATTCAATTTACAATGGTGCTGATGATAATGCATCGGGAACAGCAGCTTTGATAGAATTGGCTCGATATTTTTCAGAAAACCCTCCCCAACATTCCATGATTTTCGCTGCATTGGATGCAGAAGAGAAGGGTTTGCAGGGTGCAAAAGCCTTAGTAGGGGATTTTCCTTTTGAATTAGATCAAATCCTACTCAATGTGAATATGGATATGATTTCCCGGAATGAAGCAGGCGAACTTTATGTCTCAGGTACGCACTATTACCCCGAATTCAAAGAGATTTTGAAGGAGGCTGCTGCTGGAAGTAGGCCTTTGTTGAAGTTCGGACACGATATTCCCGGAACAGGAAGGGATGACTGGACTCAGTCTTCCGATCAAGGTGCTTTCTTCGAAAAAAAGATCCCTCACCTCTATTTTGGAGTAGAGGATCATGAGGATTACCATCAGCCTAGCGATGAGTATAAAAATATTGATCCTCAGTTTTTCGTGGATTCTTGTAATTTAATTCTCGCATGTATCAAAAAAATCGACGAAGTATCCATAATTCCTTGATGCTTTCTTTTCCTTTGATTCTGAGCTTAGTTACTTTGCTTTCTGGAACAATCCTCCACTATCTTGGCAAAGAATGATTTCATTGCACGTCTGCTCATCTGGAGACTTCGCCATATGAGCAATCAGAATTTTATCCTGATACTCAGTGGGATTATTGGGATACTTTCTGGCTTTGCGGCAGTGATTTTAAAGGAGGCGGTACATTTCATCCAGAATTTTTTAACGGAGGATTTTTATGTAGAATATGCCAATTTCCTATATATCATCTATCCTATAATCGGGATTTCGGCTGCCTTTATTCTGAGTAAATACCTCTTTAGAGACTTTGGAGGACATGGTATTCCTGATGTCTTGTTTACCATTTCCAAAAAACAGAGTCTCATTCCTCGTGTGAAGACCTATAGTCGGGTGATTACCTCCGCATTGACGGTGGGTTTTGGAGGATCAGTAGGTCTCGAGGCTCCAATGTTGGTTACAGGCTCTGCGATAGGTTCAAATATCGGAGTATTGGTTCACCTGAATTCAAAAAAACGAGCCTTGTTAATAGGGTGTGGTGCTGCAGGAGCAATTTCAGCAATCTTTGGTGCTCCAATTGGAGCGGTGATTTTTGCCATTGAGGTTATTCTTATGGAAATCAGCACGGCAAGCTTCATTCCGCTACTTATTGCCTCCGTCACAGGTTCTTTGACTTCCATGATTCTAATTGGAAGAGATCGGGTATTTAATTTTGATCTACAGGATTCCTTTGAGGCGTCTCATATGCCCTATTATTTGATTTTGGGCATTCTTTGTGGAGTGACTTCGCTGTATTTTAGTAAGGCTGTTATGCGTACCGAAAGGATAATGGAGGGGTTCGAAAGTCAGCTCCTTCGCATTCTTTATGGCGGTGCTTTGTTGGGTTTTATTCTTTTCTTTTTTCCCCCGATTTATGGGGAAGGTTATGATACCTTGAACATGCTGATTCGGGGAGAATCCAGCCAATTATTGGATAAGTCTCCATTTTTCTCAGCGATTGAAAACCCATACCTGATCTTATTCTTTCTCACCTTTGTAATCCTGATTAAACCCATTGCCTCTGCATTGACTTTAAGCGCAGGAGGTGCCGGAGGTATTTTTGCGCCTTCCCTCTATGTGGGAGGTATTTTGGGCTTCTTATTTGCCTTTGCAAAAAACATGATGGATTTTCATATCCCGCTTCCTTTGGCACATTTTACCTTGGTGGCCATGTGTGGGGTCATGGCAGGGGTGCAGCACTCCCCACTTTCTGCGATATTCTTAATTGCTGAGATCACAGGTGGATACGAACTTTTTGTTCCTTTAATGTTTGTTTCAGCTATCTCCTTTGTTACCAAAACCTATTATCAGAAGGACAGTCTGTATACCATGCAGCTGAAGGAAAAGGGGCGCTATCTCCCGGAGACACCGGATCAGGAGTTGCTCGATATGATTTCGATTCATCAGGTGATTGAGCGGGATTTGTTGCCGATTCACCCCAATGCTCAGTTAAAAGATCTGATAGATTTAGTGAAAGTTTCCAAGCGGAATATTTTTCCTGTAGTAGATGAAAATAAGCGACTCCGAGGGATAATCACCTTGGATGATATCCGTGATATAATGTTTGATTCGGAAAAGCAGGAAACGGTTCAAATCCAGTCCCTCATGCATAGTCCTCCAGAAATCCTATCTGCTGATGAAAATATGCAAAAAGCAATGGAGAAATTTGAGAAATCTGGCGCTTGGAATTTACCTGTAGTGGAGGATGGACGCTATATAGGCTTTGTTTCTAAGTCTAGAATTTTCAATACTTACCGCAAAAGATTGATTCGAAAAAAGCACGAATAATTTCTTTTTAGAATAAAATTTGGATTTTGGATTTATCCACGTTTTTCAAAAATTTTTAATGTTACAATTTTAAGTTAGCTACAATTATCCACAAAACTCGAGTTTTCTAAATGAGTTTAAAATATTGAAAATCAGTTATTTAAAATCAAAATGTGGAGAACTGTGGATAAATTAATGAAAATGTGGATAAAAAATTCTTGACTTTTTTAATCTTCAAATACGTTGCGTATAGGGCGATTTTTAACCTTTAGTTAACCTGGAGATAATATCCTCCTTTCTTGAAAAAAATAAATCCTGAACAAATTTTATTTTGAATTGCTTGGCTCCCGGTTCTAAAAGCCAAGTTCAGAATTTGGTTCAAAATAGCCTTGTTGAAAAAAAGAAAAATCTGTATTGGAATAATTCTATTTTTTCCCAAATGGTAAGGCTTCTAAATTACCCATTTGCCGCATGATCCAGGATTGTCTTTGTCTGATATAGGAAGTAGGGTTCTTGGGTGACCATCTTCTAGGATTGGGAAGGCAAGCTGCTATCAAGGCAGCTTCACTTTTGCTCAGGCGAGCTGCGGGTTTTCCAAAATATTTTTGAGAAGCCGCTTCGATTCCATAAATGCCGGGTCCCATTTCAATGACATTTAAGTACACTTCCAAGATTCGCTCTTTCCCCCAAATCAATTCGATTAGAGCCGTGAAATAAGCCTCGAGGACTTTCCGTACATAATTTCTGTTGGGCCAGAGAAAGACATTTTTAGCGGTTTGTTGGGAGATTGTACTCGCCCCTCGAACTCGACGCCCTTTTTGATTCTCTTCCCAAGCGGTTTTCATAGCTTCCCAATCAAACCCTGAATGAGATAAGAAATTTTGGTCTTCTGCGGCGTACACAGCCTGGAAGGCAACCTGTGCAATTTCCTCTGCTGGAACCCAGTTTTTTTCGAAAGGGATAGCATGATTTTCTTCTCCGAAACTTTCAACCCATCGAATCACCATCAAAGGGGTTATGGGTACAGGGATGTATCTATAAAGAATGGTCGATCCAATAGACAGAATAAAGAAGAGAAGAATTACCTTGATGATAAACCGAACAATCCAGCGAATTAGTTTTTTCATGGCTTGTAGGCTTTCGCTTGGATAAACTGATAAAAAAATACTCCATCCGGATCTTCTGCTAGAAGATCTAGATCTGACTCCATTCTTTTAACCAATTTAGCATCCACTATACCCGCTTCGATCATCTCTTGAGCAGAGCTAAGCATCAAATTTTTCCAATAATC
>JABXHZ010000205.1 GCA_013373335.1 Cyclobacteriaceae bacterium
GTCCCGCATCTGAAACAGAGCCCCACGGAAACGCCAAACCAACAATCAGCAGCCCGACACCAGTCACTGTCCAAATATTCAATTTCTTCATTGCCATGATATTTTTACTATTTCGCCGCGCTCTTCGGTTTTTCGCCCAAAACATTTCCGCGTAAGGTACGAATATTTCGATGTGACGCGACCGTTTCTATTCACTGGCTCAGGGGATTACATCCCGCCGGCTGTCAATTTGTTAATGGTGAAATACCCACCCCGCGCTTCACTCGCAGCACGCCCGGCTCTTGGCATTAACCGCCACCGTGGAGCTGATTTTGTACCTTGTCATCTCACGCTGCGATATCATCAATTTTTGTCTGCTACGTCTCGTTGTTTGCAGATTGACTCGTCTTGAATCTAGTGAGCTGAGACTTCAGTAGCAATGGTGATTTCGCCCAGATGCTAGCCTGCCGCCAGGGCGATGCGTTCCATGGCTGTCTCAACACGGGAACGCTGTGTGCCCAGGTTCAATCGCAGGAAGCCAGCTCCGTTCTCACCGAACTGGGACCCGTCTAGGACGGCCAGCTTCAGCTTGTGTACAGCAAAGTGTTCGAGGTCGGTATGAGTGAGTCCTATAGATCGACAATCCAGCCATCCAAAGTATGTGCCATCGGGAACATTCATCCGCAAGTGCGGTGTGTTCTCCTTCAGAAAGTTGCTGGCGTACTCAAGGTTCCCTTTGATGTAGATCAACAGCTCATCCAGCCATTTGTCGCCATGTGTATAAGCAGCCTTAACGCCTTCAATCCCAAAGCATGGGGAAGTACTAAAATTGAGATAATTGATTGGCAGGGTATCGAAACGTGATTTTAGCTCCGGATTTGGAATGATGATATCCGCCAAGTACAGGGATGGACAATTGAAAGTCTTGCTGATCGCAGTGGCCACGATGCAATTCTGAGCGACCTCATCATTGAGGTTCGGCAAATTGATGTGCTTGTGACCTTCGAGCGCCATGTCCCCATGGATCTCGTCGGAAAAAATGAGCACATTGTGACGCAAACAGATTTCGCTCATCCGCTCCAGCTCTTCGCGAGTCCACACACGGCCGGTTGGGTTATGAGGACTACAGAGAAGAAACAGCCGTGCACGTGGATCGCTGGCTTTCTTTTCAAAGTCATCAAAATCAATGGTGTATCGCCCGTCCGGTCCGCAGATCAGGCGGTTGTCCAAAACGTGGCGACCCGTTTCCTTCGTCTTCTTGGCGAATTCGTCGTAACAGGGAGTTTGAATGAGAACACCATCACCAGGCTGGGTGAACATTAGAATGCTCATGGAAAGGGCGTTGATGACCTGAGGAACATTGGTCAACCAATCAGGCTGAACGTCCCAATCGTGTCTGCGCTTGAACCAGCTACAGACTATTTCTTTGTATTCCTCATCGATTACGGAGTATCCGAAAAAGCCGTGCTGAGCACGTTTGACCAAGGCATCGATGATGGCTGGTGGTGACTGGAAGTCCATATCAGCCACCCACATGGGCAGCAGATCTTTCTCACCAAATATTTGTTCGGTGGAATCCCATTTAGCGCAACTCGTGCCGGTGCGGTCAATGATCTTGTCAAAGTCATAGTTAAACTTCATATTATAGGTGTTTTAATTGCCTTAATTCCTAGTTTTGAAATTTCCATGGACCATATGCCTACGCCTCTTTCGGGTAAAAAAGAAGCCTTATCAAATTTTAGAAAACGACTCAAAGGCTGTTACAACCGCAAATAAACCACTCCTTTGTTAAATGTAAAGTACCACCAAAAGGCTGAGTAATGATTAACCTATTGTTCTAATAAACTATCCTATTGTTCCAACTGCGATTTTTCTCTGTATTTGCTGATAGATAGGCCCATTTCTTTTGGAAAGATTTTGGTGAAATATGGGAGGCTATCCACACCTACTTCGAAAGCCACCTGGCTGATGTTCATTTCGGAAGTCCGCAATAGCCGACTAGCTTGATGGATGCGTACCTTCTTAATGAAATGAGAAAGGAATGACCTGTCAGCGCCTTGATTTTATTGTGCCGCCATAGCGATGCGTTTCATGGCTGTCTCAACGCGGGATCGCTGCGTGCCCAGGTTCAATCGCAGGAACCCAGCTCCAGTTCCACGGGCTCCAAAACGGAATCCGGGTTTTTGTGGTCTACCGAAGCAACCGTCTACCGAAAATCGAACGCCTCACGATGGAACTGTCCTTTTGGCAATCCCATGGACACAAAGCTTTTCTCAAGGGCATCTCCAAACTTCAGAGGTCCACAAAACCAGATACTTGAAGCTTTCCAATCAGGTATCATTTCCACGACCTGCTTTGCATTCAGCGGCGCCTCTTGTTCAGTATCGATAACATGCAAACGAACGGCTCCCGCGCTTGCTATTGTCGATAGGCGCGCCAGGGTTTCGGGAGACACATGGCGGGCGCTGTAAAACAGATCGACAGGCTCATGCTCTGCCGTGCTGGCCACAAGATGCTCTAACCGTGCGACGAAGGGGGTCAGGCCAATTCCCCCCGCGATCCAGATCTGTCGCCCTTTTCCCTGATCAAAAATGAAGCTGCCGTATGGTCCCTCGACCCTGACGGGAGCTTCAGCAACGAGGGTACCCGGCAGCGTGGACGTATAGTCACCTAGTGCCTTGATCGCCACACGAATGCGATGTAGACGTGCGTTCTCCCCCTCCCATGCGGAGGCGATTGTGAAGGGGTGCGCGCCTTCGCGGGTGTCGAAAGTGAATAAGGCGAACTGCCCTGCCTCGTGTCCGGGCCAGGCCGGACCAAGATCGATCTGCACTTCTTGAACACCTTTCCCAAGCGACGTGACCTCAGACACGCGCCCCTGAACCTGTCGGTTTCGCCCGATCCGGCCAGAAAGACTCAATCCAGTAGCAACAAGCCCTGCAACGACACAGATGACGAAAACGGCGCCGCTCAGGTTTTTCCAGTAAGAGAGCGGTAGAAATACTACCCCGTGGAGCACAAACCCTAGATACAGCAATGGCAAGATACGGTGCAGTCGAGCGAACAGGTGATAGGGAATGGCCCTGATGAGTGCCACCGCCACAAGCGCTAATGACGCGTACAACCCCAATTCGCCCAACAGCCTGGCGACATCGTGCCAGGTAGAGAATAGTTCGGGAATACCCGAATCAAAGCCTTGTGGCTTCACCAATAGCCCTTCTTTTCGCAATGCCTTGGCGCCCACCTTGATAAGGTAATGAGTTAGCCCCAACCCGACGCCCCATTCCGCCGACAGGCGATGGAGCCGGTAACATTGGTCAAGGCCACCGACCCAGGATTCGATCTTCGGGAGTCGAAGCGCCAGGACCATGGCAACCGACATTAGGGCCAGCGCAAGAAACCCGGATGCAAACAGAAGTTGCAAATAGATGGTCCAAGGCAAAGTTGGTCCCGCATCTGAAACAGAGCCCCACGGAAACGCCAAACCAACAATCAGCAGCCCGACACCAGTCACTGTCCAAATATTCAATTTCTTCATTGCCATGATATTTTTACTATTTCGCCGCGCTCTTCGGTTTTTCGCCCAAA
>JABXHZ010000166.1 GCA_013373335.1 Cyclobacteriaceae bacterium
CATTAATTTTTTTTAATGACCTGCAGAGGATAGGGCAGGTTTGCTTCCTTTTTGCCAGATAAATAAGATTATAAATAGGACAATAAGGATTGCGGGGAACATGGTTAGTTTTAAGAGTGTTTCTTGCCCTGTTGCTAATTCCAGCTGGGCTCCTGACAATCCTTCTGCAATATTGGATGCTCTAGCTGAATCAATCCAGCTACCGATAATTGGTTGCCAAATTGCAGTAGAGAACATTCCAACGCCTCCAATGATTGACATACCCAAAGCACCACTGAGAGGAACACGTTGAGCAACAGCTCCTACCATTACTGGCCAGAAATAAGCAACTCCCAAAGCAAATACTACTGCCGCAACATAGGCAACTGGGCCTGTTACAACGCTAAACAAATATGTTCCAATTGCAGCCAAAACTGCACCGCCAAGAAGAACACCAGTTTGCCCCAATTTTCCTACAACGGGACCAGCAAAAAACCGCGCAACAGCCATGACTCCAGTGGTCAATGCCAAGATCAGCATTCCACTTGCTCCAGAACTATCCAATACTACATTTGCCCACTGCTGAGTTCCAAATTCTGTTATCGCGGTGATTGACATACAAATGAACAAGAAAATGTAAAGCGGGCTGATCATCGCCTTCACATTACTGGAAATATGGGTTGATTCTTCTACAGATGGTTTTGGGAATGCTTTTCCAAAGAATAAAACTGCGTAAGCAATAGTAGGGATCATCATCACCCAAATTTGAGGTTGCCATCCCATTCCAGAATCTGTCATGAACTTGGAAATCAAAGAGCCTAAAACAATTCCACCCGGAAACCACATGTGGAATCGGTTCAACATTTTATTCATCTTCACGCCGGTATACATATCTGCGATCATTGGGTTACAAGCAGCTTCTGTACAGCCATTTCCAAAGCCGATGAATAGAGTTGAGATTAAAAGGGTGGTATACCCATCTGCAAAAATCGTCATTAATATACCGATGGTATGGGTGACAAAAGCAATGTTCATGATGATTTTTGGTCCGAGCTGATGATAAAATAGCCCGCCTAAAATCATGGAAATGGGAAAGCCCAAAAACCACATGGAATTTATAAAGCCTAACTGCTCAGCAGTTAGACCGAAATCTTCACCTAGCTGCGGAAGAATTCCAGCTCGAATGGCAAAGGTGAATGCGGTTGTAATCAATGCCAAGCAACTGGCATTGAAAAGCGCGGTTCGGTTGATGTTTTGCGTCATAGAATTAGGTTTTTTTGGATTAGGATTGATAATGCATACGATTGAAAGCCGTCAAAATAGGAAAAATATTGGATTCTGACTTTTCCGGTTATAAAAATTTCTTAACCTAATTAATTACCAGAAGAGATCCTGTGATTTTTTCCTCAATGCCGTAGGTTGAGTTCCTAACAACCAACAAAACAGCTAGGGTTCCAACAGGTACTTTTTTCCCATTAACAGCTGTACCATCCCAATTAAAAAATGGATATTCAATTGGTATTTCTGTAGTGATGTCTTGATGGATTAATTCCCCGAATCGGTTATAAATATAAAGCTCTGCTTCCGTGATTCCTTCGCTAACTAGGACTCTGAAATCCCGGTTAGGATCTCCTATCACCATAGCATCCGGAAATATCACCTGAAAGTTGCAGGCATCATAAGTCTCAAAGGTATCGGTAAACACGCAATTATCTTCGGTAGTGACTATAAGGGTAAATTGACCTACCTGATCTGGTTTAAAAATAGGTGCAGTAGAAATTAGCTTATCCTCAAAATACCATTCATATAGAGCAAATGACCCCGGGTTGATTCCTTCAATTGAATTTGGCTTTGAACAAATTGCATATCGTTCAGCTAAATTTGGTTCGGCCAAAAGCGTGCTTTTTTCAACTTCAATAAAGTTTCTACCTATCTCACATCCGATTTTATTATAAACAACAGCTTCATAATTTCCTGCTAAATTTACCTCTATTTTAAATAGGTTTTCAAATTGAGTGAGATCCTCACGATTGTTGTTTTCATCATAAAAAATCCATTCTACTCGGTCGACTTCTTCCTCTTGCGTCTTGAGAGTGACAAAAGCGATAGCCGGATCTGGACAAATTTTGGTAGCAGACAGTTCAACAGGAACAGATAAAATTGGTGGTAAAATTGAGAAGGGTATTGGCTCAATTTGGCAGAATCCACTAGCTAGTGGTTGTACTGAAACCGTGTAATCTCCTAAGGCTGTAGGATAGAAAAATTCTCCTCTCCCTACAATCTCACCTACATCATTAAGCCATCGAATAGAAGTTTTAGAAATATCAAAATTTTCGACTTTTACACGATATACTTGATTTCCAAAACAATCTTCTTCAAATAATTCTAGGTCGAATTGGATTTTGTCAGATAAGCTTGCTTCAAAACTTATTTCTCTCGGACAATTCCCATTCGCCTGGCTAGATTCTCCAATCAATCGATAAACCCCTTCTTTTGTAAGAATAAAAGGTTCTCCTTTTTGTCGGGATTCTTCTAATCCATCAGGATCAATTAATCTAAATAAGAGATCTTCGTTTGTTTCTGGGATTAATTCAAACTGTTCACATATATTAATTTTTCCTGGATTACTGAAGCCTACTTGAGGCTTACTGGGAATAGTAATTTCCCGAACGGGATAGGTACAGCCATCAATTTTTAATTCAATCAGATAAGTTCCTCCAGAAAGTGCAAATTGGATTTCGTCTTGGTTAATTATTTCATTCGCTTGGATTTCCCCAAATCCAGGAGAAAGAATACGGTAAGTACCATTTACGAGACCTTGGGAAAATTCCAGCGTTAGAGTGCCAGGATTGACTCCATTTATATTACATGTTTCAGGAATGATCTTGTATGTAGGTTCGATAATATCCGGAGTTGTGGAATTAATTATCGGTGGGTTTTTGGTTTCTAAATCAAGTAGAGTGGTAAATTTACATTGGTTACTATAGGCTTGAATTGTGTAAATTTGAGGGTTTAAATTGGTCAAAGAAAAGCTATTTCCAGCACTTAAGCTTGTAGCCAGATAATCCAATTCAACAATTCTAATTGAATCAAGCCCAGAAAGAGCTGATATTAAAAACGCCCCATTCTGTTCGGAACAATTATCCGGTTTTTCAAGAATTTTGAAATCAATTTTAGGGCTTTCTAATACCTCAAAAGTAATTCTTCGTTCTGATCTACAGCCTGGATAATTTTCATCTATGGCAGAGAAAATTACAGTATAGACACCGGTTTCACTAATTTCATCTCCTTTTAAATTTACTTCAAAGGCCGACCCAAGGCCTTCTGGTGTATTGTTATTTGGCCGAATCAAAAACCAATCACCGGGAATAGGAGTGTCCACGGCTAATTTTTGAGATTCACCTTGGCAAAGTGAATTTTTAGAAAGGGTTAGTTTGAAATCAAGCGATGGCCCAACATAGGTGGATGCGTTAATTAAACATTCAGCCGAACCAGTACTACTAGTCTGAAAAAATTCAACTTTGTAGAATCCTTCTTGATTTACAAATATGCGATTTCCAGTACCAATAATATTATCACCAAGATCTCTCCAGAATACAGTATACTGGTCTAAATTAGAAGTTGAAGGATCGATGGCAATTAATTCTACTGGATTATTCCCGCAAAGAAGATAATCGGGTTTCAATTCAAGTTCGGGGCCTTTTTGAACTTGGACCGTTTGAGATTCCTGATAAATAACCTGAGTTCCTCTTCTGACACTAACACTTACTTGATAAAGGCCAATTTCATTAAATGAAATTTTTACGGTTTCAAAAGGTGCCCCACCTCCGGTTCTATTGAAAAATTCAGCACCTGAAGGATCAACAGCTTTCCAGGTATAAACATCTCCTGGATTTCCACCGGCACTAAATGTTCCAATCACCCCACCAAAAACAATACATAAATTTTCAGGCCCTACAAGTTGAGGGTTTGCATAGAGATGAGATTCCAAAGAGGGAAAGGAATCGATGTTCTTGTTTTGTCCTGATGGAATGAAGACGAAAAGCAAGAAAATGGTCCAAACTATCTTAATCTCAATCTTCGAAATTGAAAACTGAGTAAAGGCGTCCAAGAAATTTGATTTTTTGGTGATAAGAAAGGTAATGTTCTTACCAGTTTTTCTGGTAATTCAGAGACTTCAAAAAATGTTCCACTTAGTTTAAAAGTAATTATTCAATTACCATTAAAGATCCAAATTGAGCTTTTTTAATGTTCTTTTCGTAATTCACCAAGTTTATTCGAACTGAATAAGCTCCATTCGGTACTTTCTTTCCTTGATAAAAGCCATCCCATTCGCAGGTAGATTCTTCGGAAATAAGATTAGAGTTTTGACAATGAAAAATCAACTCACCCCATTGATTAAATATCCATAACTCTAATTCATCCACCAGGTAGTTGGTATAGATCAAAAATGGTTTATCGGGGTCTTCGGGAGTGAGGGCAGTTGGAAATTGGACCCGAAGCTCACACTCTTCTTCTGTTATAAAATTTGTGGCATAAGCGCATCCTTCGGAACTGATTACTACTACTTCATATTGTCCAATTTGTAAGGGTTTATAGGTTGAAGCCGTAGATACCAATTGACCTTCAAAATACCATTCATAAGAAGCAAAGTTGCCCGGATTGATTTGAGGGCCAATTTCTAAATTTGGGCATACTTGATATTTTTCCTCCACAATGGGGCGAACTTGATCTGTACTTCTTATTATAAAGCTTTCATCACTTCCGATAAGGCAACCAAATCGGTTAAACACGAATACTTCATAATTCCCTTCTTCAAGCGCTAAGATTTCATTTTGGTTGGTAGCAAAAAGTGTACGGTTGTTACTTAGGTCAGTAAACCACCATTCAATAGTCTGAATTTGTTCTAAATCTGCTTCTAACCGAAGTGCGGCATCTGGTTGATCAGGGCAAAGAGTTTCGGCAATTATTTCAGTTGGAATTGATAAAATGGGTTGGGGTAGGTTAAAGCTAATTGGATCAATCTTACAGGCGATGGAGCCCGAAGGTTGAACTTCCAAAGTGAAATCTCCGTATTGATTAGAGATAAAAGTTTGATTTGTACTTAAAATAATTCCATTTGCATTCCTCCAAAAATAGTCAACTTGATCAAGAGGATAGTTGTTAACTTCAGCAGTGTACTCATAAACTCCATTACAGTCTAAATTTAGTAAAACAGGTTCGAAATCCACAGGAGGATTGATCTTCACATTGAATATTTTTTGGTCCGGACAGAGGGGACCTGAAATATCGGGATCATAGCCCAAAATTGTATAATCTCCTTCCTGGTCAAGGATAAATGCCTCTCCCTTAGATTTGATTTCTTCTTTTCCATCAGGAAAAATTAGGAGGAAATCAAGATCTCCATTGGATTGGGGAATGAGCTCGTATGGATCACAAATTGTAAGATCACCAGGAATATCAAATGGTACTTTATTGGGAATCAAGTCAATTCGAAGCGTGGATCTGCCTAATTCGCAATCTTTATTAATAGTAGGGATTCTGCTAAATACAGCAGCCTCATAAATTCCTTCGACATCAACAATTACCTGGGTTTGATTGGTGAACTCTGGTAAGTCCTCAATATTTCCTTCGAAATCATATCGTCTCCACTCTATATCTGTTATTTCTTCTGGGAAAGTGGAGGTCAAATCAAGGATTGCTCGAGGACCAAATTCACAAAGTTTGGTTGACTCTAGCGACACATCGACCTCTAAGATGGGTTGCTTAATTTCAAATTCTACAGGAGGAATTGGGCAGGCTTGACTATTTGCTGGTTGGACGTCAAGCTTGAAATTCCCAAAGCTTGTGGGATTTAGGAATTGGCCGGTTCCAACTAATTGATCATTCTCATCAAACCACTGGAATTTGACTGTGCTTGGATCTCTTCCCTTGATATCTGCTTCATAGGTCATGTTACCAAAGCAATCTTGATCAATGAGCCTAGGTGTAAAGTCAACTGGTTCGACCAAGGATACAGTAAATGTTTTTTGAGTAGGACAAAGATCGCCTGGACCAGCTAGTCGGCCTATCATGGTGTACTCCCCGGCTTCAGTAAGAGTAAATGGTTCATTTGCTGCTTTTTTAATTTCTGAACTGTCAGGATAAGTGAGGATGTATTCTAAGTTTTGAGAACTTGTCGGAATTAGGTCATAAGACTGGCAAATATTTAAATTGCTTGGAATATTGAAATTAACTTGATTTAATCCAGGAACCTCAAATTCCTCTCTTTTAGGTAAAAGGCAGCTATCCTGTCCAAAAACTTCAAAGAAATATTTCCCTCCTCCGATCTCTATACGTAATGTATCCAACCCTGAAGCTGATTGGGTAAATATCTCTTCCCCTCTAAAGTTTAATAATCTATAGGAACCCTCTAAAGGCTCATTTATCATTCTTATCAAGAATGATCCTTTTGTTTTGCCTGTCTCTGTACAAACTTCTGATTGAATATCTTCGATTTCAAATTCGAGACCCTCCGGAGGGTCTGATAGAGGAACAACCGTCCCAAATAAGGATGAACAACCATTGGAAGTGAAACCAAGGCTATAGGAACCTGATTCCAACCCGGTAAAATCTATGAAATCACCTGCATTAAAAGGGCCTTGGTTTTGTCCAATTCCCTCAATAAAAATTAAGTCTATATCTGTTAACGCTCGAACCCGTAATGCTCCATCTGCGATAAAACAACCAGATGCGCCGAATGCTTCTACAAGTTCAATGCTAGGCAAGGGATTGAAAGTAAAGGCTTGAATATCCTCTGGAATACAATTTGGGTTGGTTGGATTTTCTACTCGGAAAATAAGTTCATAATCCCCCGGTTGGCTGATAGTTGAACCCCCTGCGATGGATATGGAATTTCCACTCCCGATTTTGGTTGGAATTGAACTTCCTAATTCCTGTACATACCAATCTCCTGAGATTACAGGATTAGTTGTGAATTCTAATGTTTCACCAGGGCATAGGTTAGTATCAGTAGCAACAATTGAAACAGAAGGTAATTCAACAATTTCGGTTTGAAGGGTTGTCGTACACTCAGGATTTCCAGATGAATTGGGAAAGAAAAAAGTTACCTCAAAATTCCCTGGAGAATTTACTTCCAGTGTATTTTCATTACCCACAACATTTCCATTTTCATCTCTCCATTCGAATTCATAAGCAGAAAAGTTATTTGAATTTGGACTAATGGCTTCAAGGGTTAAGGTTTGACCATTACATATTTGGTATCTTGAGTTTAGTGTCAGCTCAGCACCTTTTATTACTTCCACAATCTTTTCCTCTTCATAGATTTGAATTCCTCCTCTACTGACCTTTAAGGATATAGTGTGAGTTCCGATTAATGAAAATGTATAGGTGATTTCATCAAATCCTCCTGGAGGACGGTCGAATAAAACTTGTCCATTTGGGCCTGTTATAGTCCATTGATAAACGTCAGTTTCTGGAATGCCTCCTCCTGAGAAGGTGCCCAAAACACTCCCAAAAACATTGCATAGCTGATCTGGTCCTTCAATTCCCGGATCATTGAGGACTTTGGAGGAGTTATTTGAGTCATTATTGTATAACCCGCTATTTGGCTCAAACCCAACTTGGAAAAAGAGCAGTAATAATGTGAACCAAGTGAGTGAAATACTAGCCTTCAAAATTCGGAGTAATAAAAATCTCTGATAATCAAGCTATAAAGATACAAAAATGAAACTGGCCTAAAAAAAGCCCAAGTCATTAAAAGGACTTGGGCTCTATATTTTTTTAGCGAACAAAAACCCAATCGGATTCTGTACTGAGAGGTTCTGAAAATTCATAACCCTCTTCATTAAAGGGTTTTAAATCTTCCGGATCTGTAATCCGGTTTTTGATGGCAAAGTTGGTCATCATCCCTCTTGCCTGTTTCGCAAATAAACCTATCACTTTATAACTGCCGTCACGATGTTCCTTGAAATGAATATTGATCACCGGGGATTTCAATGTTTCTAGGTCTACCGCTTTAAAGTATTCTTGGGAGGCTAGGTTTACGATTGGAGAACCCTCTGCTGCCGCATTGATA
>JABXHZ010000281.1 GCA_013373335.1 Cyclobacteriaceae bacterium
ATTAAGCTGAACCAGTTCAAAGGGCTTTCTCCTTTTGCAATAGTCAGTGGAGTAATATTGTCAAAGGTGTCCTCACTGTTTTTCTGCATATTTTGCCCAGCTGGAGATTTGGAAACGATAGTAAACATTTCCAGACTTACATGGGCTTCACGCATCCTCGGAAAATCCACATGGCCCCGATCTCCCCGTTTGGTTAAATCCCTTCCCCAAAGTAGTGCGTCACAATGGAGGTCAGAAATGAATTCCAATCTGTCATAAAGTTCCTGTGCTTCTGAAGACACTTGGTAAGGGGAGTCCATTTTGACAGGATTTCGCTCAGATTCGATATAAGAGGGAACCGTATTGATCCCAATCAAGTAGATCACGAAAAGGATTACTAAGAAAATCAGTACTTTTTTCATAAGCCGGGTGTTTCATCCTTAAGATAAGAAAGTTCTTCCATTTGGGTTTTGGAAATCGATGAGAGAAATAGATTTTTAATGAAAAAGAAAGTGAAAAATATTTTTCTGAATTTGGAATAATCTCTTCTCTTTTTGTATGTTTAAGAAATTTTGGTGATTTAAAATTGAAATGATATTTAAAATCTCCAAAGTTTATTTGGTTTTACTTAATCAACAATAGACCCATGAAAGAAGCCTGTTTGAAAAAATAGGCTTTCTTTTTTTGTGCATTTTCTAAATTTTTTGTTCAGTTCTTAAAACTTGGTTTTAAAATGAATCACTTTTTATAATTTTTATGTAAAAAGGTGAAAAACTGGTTATTAAGGGTAAAGTAAAATTTCTTCACTCCGGCACCTGAAAAAGGAGAAGTCACAAAAAAACCTCTCCGAAAATTCGAAGAGGCTTTCTCATCAATTAACCCTTTAATCCAAAAAATATCTATGCTTCAGGCAAATCTTTCTTTGCCAGGTAGAAGTCTATCATTTCGTAGTCACTCGCTTCTCGTTCTTTCATCTCTTCAACAGTTTTTGGTGGAGGAACAATCGCCTTTTCACCTGGAGTCCAGTTTAGAGGGAGTGCTACTTTATATTTATCAGCTGTTTGTAGGGCGATCAAAGCACGCTTAATCTCGTCCATATTTCTTCCCACATTGAGTGGATAGTACATGATCAATCTGATTTTTCCACTTGGGTCGATGAAGAAAACCGCACGTACAGCTGCTGTTTCACTTTCACCGGGCTGTAGCATTCCATAGAGCTTTGATACGCTCATGTCAATGTCTGCGATGATGGGGAATTCGAACAATACACCTGTGTTTTTCTTCACATTATTTACCCAAGCAATGTGAGCATGGATGGAGTCAATACTCAATCCAATCAACTTGGTACCTCGTTCATCAAAGAATTTTTGATCCAAGGCAAACCCGCTCATTTCTGTTGTACATACCGGAGTAAAGTCAGCAGGGTGAGAAAATAGGATGGTCCAGCTGTCTTTGATGTATTCTGAGAATTTGATTTTCCCAGTGGTAGTCATTGCCTCAAAATCGGGAGCTTGATCACCGATTCTTGGCATGGTAAAGGTTTCGTTTTCAGTATTCATTGTGTTATCGATTTTGTTATTTGATAGAACAAATCTAACTCAGTTCCTCTTGAACAATCGTGACCTTGGTCACTCCCGAGACGTTTTATTTCCATTTTTATGATTGTCTTTTTCTATGTGCCATGCAGGATTTTCGATCTCATTTTCATAGACGTAATCGATGATCTTATCAAGGTCAGAATCTGAAATCACAGGTTTTGGCATCAGTCCGAATCGCTTGATAGGGCCTTTCATGATAGCTTTTTCTTCATTTGGATTTTGGACAAAATCTCGAACGGCTTCAACAAAGGATTCTTTGTTTGGATAGGCTTTCAGATAATGATTTTTTACCCCCCAAAGTGGTGGCGCAATGATTTCATCATGCGATTTTGATTTTGGGTTGTGACAGGTATAGCAATGCTTCTGCAACAATACCAATCCTTCTTCTGATAATTCTTGGTCCTCATTTACCAGATTTTTAATCTGTTGGGATTCAGGTTTGTAATCGGAAACTGATTGTATTCCGAAAATGAGGAGAAAAGAAAGTATGTAACTATTCATCGCTTAATTGGGTTGACAGCTTGTTTTTGAGGAATTGATAATGGTATCAAATTCAGATTGACTGATATATGCTGGAGTATATTCTACTTCCAATAAGGTTGCTTGATTATTGAATGATCGCATGTGGTTTTCCGAACCACATTGAAGTTGAGAGTAGACATTAATAAGTGATGATTGCTGTGTTTCCGCAATTGCCATTTGAAGATCAAGAATGTCCATATCTTCAATAAGTAATCCCACTAGGACAGCCTCTTCCAGCGATTGATCGACTCTACTTGTAAGCTCTTTATATAATTGAAGCAGGTTGGCGTCAGTAAATTGACCTAGAACGGAGCTTCCGGAAAGCGGATCTGCTACCGAATACGAACTCATTAGATTGAGTACAGCAGCTACATGTTGGGATTCACTATTGGCTATATTTTGAAAAATGGAAATTCCATAAGTTTCAAAGGCATATATATATAC
>JABXHZ010000242.1 GCA_013373335.1 Cyclobacteriaceae bacterium
GCCGCTTTTTGCTTTATTTCCTGTTAAAATTGACTTAATCTAATCCCAATTTGAATAAGCATACGTAGTCATGCCTGCATTTTTCTAATAGATTGAGTACATTGCAATTGAGTCTTTTCCCAATGAAAATGAATAAATCAAGTATACTATCATACCTTTCCTCAGTAATTATTTTAGCTGGATTTTCCTGTGTCGAAAAGCCAGCCTCCTCAGAAAAACAAGCTGATAATTTTTCGATTTCAAAAAAAAATAAGCCCAAAGAAGACGCACCAAAAGATATGGTTTGGATACCAGGTGGTGAATTTATCATGGGCACCGATGAAGAGAATGCTTATGCTGCTGAAAGGCCTGCAGTAAACCTCAAGGTGGATGGCTTTTGGATGGATGTTCATGAAGTTACTAACCGAGAGTTTGCTGAGTTTGTAGAAGCCACAGGATATGTAACGGTTGCCGAAAGAAAACCAGAATGGGAAGAATTGAAGAAGCAATTACCTCCAGGAACTCCCAAGCCCGACGATTCTGTTTTGGTACCCGGTTCCATGGTTTTCTCACCTCCTCCTTATGCAGTTCCTCTTCAGGATATCTCATTATGGTGGAAATGGGTAGATGGAGCAAGCTGGAAGCACCCCGAAGGGCCTGAAAGTAATCTGGAAGGCCGAGAAAACCATCCTGTTGTTCATATTGCTTTTGAAGATGCCGAAGCCTACGCAAAATGGGCCGGTAAACGCCTTCCTACGGAAATTGAATGGGAATTTGCAGCGCGCGGAGGAATGAACGGAAAGCGTTTTGCTTGGGGAGACGAGCTAACCCCCAATGGTCAATTTTTGGCAAATACTTTCCAAGGAGTTTTCCCACATGATAATACTGGAAATGATGGATTTGTAGGAACATCTCCAGTCAAAACATTCGCTCCAAATAGCTTTGGCTTGTATGACATGATCGGAAATGTATGGGAATTAACCAGTGATTGGTATGATGCTTTGAAATATGCACGTATAGCAGGCCAAGCTCCCAAGTTAGATGCTGGCATGAATCCTTGTTATAACCCAGACAATCCTTATGCCATGGAACGAGTCATCAAAGGAGGATCGTTTTTATGTGCTGAAAATTACTGTGTGAATTACAGACCATCAGCAAGACAAGGACACGCTTATGACTCTGGTACTTCCAATGTTGGCTTTCGTCTTGTAAAAGACGCGAAAGACCAAAACATTAGCATGAAGTAAATATATTTAATTATCTATTTTACAGATAATTATAAAACATACTATTGCCCATATCCTTGAAGAATTCGTTTGATATATTTACCAATAATATCAAACTCAAGATTTACCTTATCACCTATTTGAAGTTGATGGAAATTGGTATGCATATAGGTATAGGGAATGATGGCAACTGAAAAGCCTCCTGGCCTAGAATTGAAACAGGTTAGGCTGGTTCCGTTCACTGTGATAGATCCTTTTTCGACAGTGACATTACCTTGATCAGCATCGTATTCGAAGTCAAAAATCCAAGAACCATCCTGATCCGAAATTGCCTTTACTGTAGCCACCTGATCGACATGTCCTTGAACAATATGTCCATCAAATCTTCCGTTTGCAGGCATGCAACGTTCTAGATTCACTTTTTTTCTAGGTTTCCAAGACGAGAGGTTTGTCTTCTTTAAGGTTTCATCTACCGCTGTTACTTGATAGCTTTCAGCAGTTGTTTTAACCACCGTCAGACAAACTCCATCATGTGCTAAGGATTGGTCCACTTTTAATTCCGCAGCCAAATCAGACTCCAAAGTAAAATGGACATTGCTCCCCTCTTGAATAATATCTTTTACAATCCCAAAACGCTCGATAATTCCTGTAAACATGGACTTTTTTTATTTTTATTTGAGGCTCAACTAGTAAGCGATTTTCCCCTCAAAGGGTTTCCAATAAAGTAAAATAATCACTTATCTTCGGTCGAAATTAATACAAAACATGCCACTTCTAAAGCTAGAAGACACCTATTTACACAAAGGAAAGCGAAGGGCTCTTGTTGCCGAATTGAGACATAAGGGAATTAAGGATGAAAAAGTCCTTCACGCTATCAATATATTACCCCGGCACTTCTTCTTTGATTCAGCCTTGGTGTCCCATGCTTATGAAGACAAAGCCTTCCCCATCGGAGAAGGTCAAACCATTTCACAACCCTATACCGTTGCTTTTCAAACTGAACTTTTGGATGTAAAACAGGGAAATAAGGTTCTCGAAATTGGAACTGGTTCTGGATATCAAGCCACGATTTTACATCTATTGGGTGCTGATGTTTATACCATCGAATACCAACAGAAATTATTTGAAGGAACTAAAAAATTTCTTTCAAGAATGGGGATTCATGATCTAAAATTATTCTACGGAGATGGATCCCAAGGTCTCCCTTCCTATGGACCCTATGACCGGATTTTGGTAACTGCAGGCGCACCCGTAGTACCAGATTCCTTAATCAGGCAACTTAAAACGGGAGGAATTTTAGTCATCCCTGTTGGCGACAGGAACAAACAAAAAATGTTGAAGATTACAAAAAAGGCGAACAGCACCTACGATACAGAGGAATTTGAAAATTTTGCCTTTGTACCCCTTTTGGGAAAAGATGGATGGAGATAAAATCACCTTCAAATCCCAAACATTTTCTTTAGAATAAAATTTTGAAAGAGTCAGAATTTTAAATCTAGAATGAAATAATATTTTTATTTTTGCCATAAATCAGTAAAAATGGCTAAGAAGAAGTTTGCAAAAGAATCAGCTACCACCATGACCGAAATGGTGTTACCCAATGATACCAATACTTTAAACAACCTTATGGGGGGACGGCTGATGCATTGGATGGATGTAGTGGCGGCAATAGCTGCTCAAAAACATTCTAACAGAATCGTTGTAACTGCCTCAGCTGATAGCATTTCCTTTAAACAACCCATTGCATTAGGCAATGTAGTTACCCTAAAGGCAAAAGTTACCCGCGCATTTAATTCTTCAATGGAAGTTTTCATCGAAGTAACTGCAGAAGACATTCCTGCCAATAAAAAAACAACCACACATAGGGCTTTTTTCACATTTGTGGCCGTAGATCAAAACGGAAAGCCTATTGAAGTTCCGGAAGTAGTTCCTGAAACAAAGGACGAAATTGAACTCTTTGAAGGAGCTCTCCGAAGAAGACAACTTCGATTAGTTCTAGCCAAACGAATGAAGCCGGAAGATGCTGTCGAACTTAAGTCTATTTTCAATTTAGAAATACCGCATTAATTTCATCAAGGAGACTCACAAAGTCTCCTCTTTTTTTGGCTGAAGAGCATTTTTTAGGCATTTTTCCAGTATGGAAAATGACTCCCTCAA
>JABXHZ010000206.1 GCA_013373335.1 Cyclobacteriaceae bacterium
AGATAGTCCCAAGTTTATAGATCTAAAAAATAGTACCCTTTCATCCTTAGTCTTTGACTCAGAACAACGCTTAATCTTCAGCACAGTAAGCTTAGATTCAAAAAAAAACCTCTGGATCCCAATGAGTAGCGAAATTGGTATTGTTAATCCAGAACGAAAAAGCGTAAAACTTTTAGGGATTAACGAAGGTCTAGAAGGTGATTTTTTCGATATAACCGAAGCTCCAGATGGATCCGTTTGGTTAACTACCTTTGAGAAGGGCGCCACAAGTGTTTCTTTGGAGAAAGGTATTATTTCCCTCTTAGGGGAAGAACAGGGATATTCTGGAGGTTCAATCGATATAAATATTGATCCCAGTGGTCAGTTTTGGTTTGGATATTCAAACGGGTTTACGATTTACAATCCATTCAAATCCACACTAAAAACAATTGAAACAAATTCTGCAAAGTTAGGCTCAGGTGCACCTGCTATGTCCTTATTTGATCATATTAATGGGGTGTATTGGGAAGGCACTTATTCATTGGGGATGCAGCTATACGATCCCTTAGGAATGGATTCCAGACATCTTTCTTCTAATGATGGCCTGATAAGTGATGATGTTTGGGGAATTGAAGAAGACAAAGAACACCGAGTTTGGCTTGCCACTTATGGTGGACTCAACATTTACGACCCCTCCACCAAGACTATCAAATATTTGGAAATTCCTCGGCAAAATGGAGCTAATGATCATCGGGGTATTTCGGAGATTTCGGAGGACATCTTTTTTATTGGTTCTGCAGGTGGATTTAGCTTATTAAACCTGAAAGAGAGTACAATCACATCTTATCAAGGAAGTGCAGAAACAGCTCGGTTCTTTTGGCGCGCAAGGTTACACGAAGATGGAAGTATGTGGATGGGTACCAACGATGGTCTATTAGTATTTGACCAAAATAATGGCACCATGAAAAAGATTGATGGATTTACGGGCTTGGCCTCGAATATAGTATGGGGGGTCGAAAAGGATCATCTCGGCAAATTCTGGCTCGTAACAGATACTGGGATTAATTTCATCGATCCTGAGAAAAATACTGTTGCTTTTTTAGGGGCTATGGAGGGCTTATCCACAGCTGATCAATCGGTTGTTTTTAGAAGTTCAAAGGATGAAATGATTATTGGAGGTGCACGAGGAATCTCCATTATTAACAAAGAGCGAAACCAGATAATAAATGTGAATGGTGATCATGGACTCCAACCAGAATCACTGTATGATATGGTTGAGTCTCAGGGAAGAATTCAACTCGGAACGTCCAATGGAATCGTGATTATTGAAAGACCTTCCCAAGAAAATCCCAATCAAGCCTGGCGATTTATGAATTTTGGACGGGCTGAAGGTTTTCCTTACACTGACTACAATCAGATGACTGCCAAGGTAACCAGCGATGGGAAGGTTTGGTGGGGGGCAGCTCCTGTCCTAACGGTCAATCTGAATGATCCGAAATTTGAAAATGAGACAACTCCTACCATTGACATTACAGGGGTCCGGATCATGGATCAAGCCTCCCAACTATTTGCCAAATATGAGTCCAGTTTATTTCTTTCAAGGTTTGACAGTCTCCCTAAGGACTTGGAAAGCGCAAAGAGTTATATTGAGAAAAATAATATCAAATGGAATAGTTTGGATAGAAATTCAAAGATTCCATTGGGTTTGGTGCTACCCTATAACCAGAATTCACTCACATTCACCTTTTCCAATCCGGCTGTAAAAAGCAGAGATGAAATCGAATACCGTTACGTTCTAGAAGGGGCAGATGAAGAATGGTCGGAAATCACCAAGGCACCAGTTTCCAAAACATATTTTAATCTCTTGCCTGGTAATTATAGCTTTAAAGTAATAACAAAAGGATTTAATGGTATTTGGAGTGAACCAAGCAAGTATACCTTCAGAATCAATCCTCCTTGGTGGTTTACTTGGTGGGCTTTCCTGATCTATGCTGCCCTGTTAGGTTTGCTCATATACACGATAGTCCAAGTCAGATCCTATTACCTCAAAAAAGAAAACAGAATCTTGGAAGAGCGTGTACAGCACCGAACTGCCCAATTAAAAAAGTCCATCGAAGATTTGAAGGCCACTCAAGAACAATTGATCCAATCTGAGAAAATGGCTTCACTTGGAGAATTGACCGCTGGAATTGCTCATGAGATTCAGAACCCCTTGAACTTTGTCAATAACTTCTCAGAAATCAGCAATGAATTAATTGATGAAATGAAGGAGGAATTGGCTGCCGGTCATACCAATGAGGCCGTGGAGATTGCTGAGGATTTGAAAGAAAATCTCTCTAAAATCAACCATCATGGAAAACGGGCTGGAGCAATTGTCAAGGGCATGCTGGAACACAGCCGTTCCAATTCAGGAGAGAAAACCCTGACTGATATAAATGCTTTAGCAGATGAATACATTCGGTTGAGTTACCATGGACTTCGAGCCAAGGACAAATCCTTTAATGCTAATTTTAAACTTGAATTAGACCCAGACCTCCCTAAGGTAAAGGTTGTAGGTCAAGACATTGGTCGAGTCCTACTCAATCTTATCAACAATGCCTTTTATGTAGTAGATGAAAAAGCCAAATCCGGTTCAGATAGCCACAAAGAAGGATACAAACCTGAAGTAATTGTCAGCACCAAGAAGACCGAAAACGGTATCGAAATATCGGTTCAGGATAATGGTAAAGGGATACCAGAGTCCGTCAAAGACAAAATCTTTCAACCCTTTTTCACCACCAAACCTGCCGGTTCGGGAACAGGATTAGGTTTGAGTCTTAGCTATGACATTATCAAGGCCCATGGAGGGGAATTGAAAGTGGAGTCCCAACCGGGAAATACGGTTTTTACCATTACCCTTCAAGGCTAGGAGCATGCTAAAAATATTCCGAAAAATCCGTCAAAAATTTCTTCAACAAAATCGCATAAGTAGCTATTTGGCATATGCAGTGGGAGAAATTATTTTGGTCGTGATCGGGATACTGATTGCCTTAAGCATCAATAATTGGAATGAAACTAGAAAGCAGCAAGAAGAAGAACGAAAATACCTTTATGCACTTAGAACTGATTTTGAAACTGCCAAGCAGTCTTTTTCAGTAATTCTTGGTGCGGTTGAAGAGCAGCTCGACCACAATGAGCAGTTTCTCACCATTATTACAGGTACAGAGAAAAATATCTCTACTGATAGCCTCGTAGGCATGCTTCGAAAATCCTTTATTGATGTTCCATTTGGAGTCCAAGTGACCTCCTACACAGACCTTCTTAATTCAGGAAAACTAGGCATCCTTCAAAGTGAAGAACTCCGAAGAGCCCTAACCCAATTCGAGGTTACCAATGCTTTGGCCAACAGCTATGCTGAAAAAGC
>JABXHZ010000106.1 GCA_013373335.1 Cyclobacteriaceae bacterium
CTCAGCGTGATAGTCCCTGGAATCAGTGCTTTTGCAAAAGCCGAAATAGGATTAGAGAACATCCCCAAACTGGCGGAATCTCCAAAATTCTCAATTTCAACTATAGGTCGTAGCATGGCATCCAATACCCCTGCTCCTTCACAATTCACCAAAACCGACTGGGATTGATCATTTGTGATGACTGCGGGCGCCACTTCCAATTCGTTGGCCGCATAGGTAGTCAATTCAATCTGGGGCACGGCTCTTCTGGCCCCATCCCCATCCAATACCAACAAGCCGGGGCAGGAAGCTGCAAGAACAAAGGGAACCATGGTACTTTCTGGCCCCAATTCTATGGGTAATACTGCTGTAGTTTTCTTTCCTGTGTACTTTTCCTGATGATCAGCCAAAAAATCATAAGCTGCTTTAATTGCGACACCCTGATTGGATTCGATTGCTGAAATGGCCCCGATATCACAGATCACCATTGCCAAGCTTGAAGGATCCAAATTAGGGTCTGTTATTTCTGCCAATGGGATTGAAACTGAAGAATACTGTTTCTTCATTTGGTCTAAAAATGCATAGCCTGTTTTGGTCATTCCTCCACCCCCGCTTCCCAAAAAAGCGGTTCCTAAAATAATTTGCTCTAAATCTTCAAATCCTAGATTCCTCATTTGGTGTTTTTTAAATAATAATAAGTATATTTTTAAACAGTTTTTGTGTATTTCTAATATTAACTTTTGATTAATGGACTGGAAAGTAAACTATGAGGAAGTCTCCTCCGATTTCAAAACAGGGGACGTTGTCCTCATGCATGGGGATTTTCCCATGAGTAAAATGATTCAATTTTTAGAAGGCAGTAAATGGACCCACTCCGGCATGCTCGTTTTAGCGAAAGACATTGGGAAAGAAGGGGTATGGCCGGATGTTCTTTTTTGGGAATCCAATAGCCTCACCAACCTTCCTTGTCTAATCACAGGAAAACCCAAGACAGGCCCTATGCTCGTTCCTTTTAAAGAGCGCCTTCAGACCAATATGAATAATTACTACGACAGCATCTTTGCAGTCAGGTCAAATACGACACCCATTGATCAGGAGGCCCTGAAAAAACTCGTAGACTTTATGCCAACGGTCATGGATGCTACCTTCCCGACTGATTTGAAAATGTGGTATGAAAACATTGAAGGAAGAAAAGAAGGGAAATTTTCCGGACAGGCTCAAATCTTTTGTAGTGAACTCTTGACCATGACCTTTCAGACCATGGGGATTATGTCAAAAAATTGGGTACCCAATGCAGCTAGGCCAAAAGACTATTCTAATGAAGGATCTATTCCTTTCTTGAAAAGAGGTTTCTTGGAGCCTGAGATGTATCTAAATATCCCTAAGACAACAAAATAATGCATTGGGGAAGGATTGCTATTACCCTATTTTTCCCAATTTTCTTTCTGTTGCTTGGAAATTTTTCTCATGCGACGGAATATTCCGCTATTGAGAAAGGAGTATTGGATTTATCCCAAAAAGAATCTGATCAGGACGCCGTAATAAATTTGGCTGGGGAATGGGAGTTCTTCTTCCAAAAGTTTATTTATGAGATTCCTTCAGACCAAGTTGGTCAGTTGATTCAAGTTCCCGGAAATTGGGATGAGATTTCTGAATTCAAATCTGATTATTCGGAAGGGTATGGCACCTATCGGCTTCGATTGAGAGGATTGAATCCAAATCGGATTTATGGGTTAAAAGTCCCGACTATCCATAGCGCAAGCCAAATTTGGATTGATGGAAAAATTTTGTCCAGTTACGGAAATTTAGGAAGGGAAAAATCCGAAGAAACCCCTCAAATCGCTGGACAGCTTCTTTTTTTCAGTCCCGAAAAAACGGAGGCAGAAATTTTAATTGAGGTTTCCAATTTTCACTTTTTCCAATCCGGAATTTGGTCTCCCATCTATTTTGGAGAGGAAAATGCCTTGCTTTCATTTGACCGTCGAAGTCGAATGTTTTCTTTCCTACTAGTGGGAGGGTTGTTGATCATGGGTGTTTACCATCTGTTTTTGGCATATATCCAACGTAGTTTTCTGGAGAGCCTCTTTTTCGGTTTGGCCTGTATTTTCCTAGCAATTCGGGAACTGGCCGGACCGGATGCGATTTTGATGGATTTATTTCCTTACCTGAGCCATGGTGTCTTGGTAAGAACCGTTTACATGTGTTTGGGACTTGCCTTCACTTTTCAAACCTTGTTTCTATTTCGGTTATTTCTTCCATTCAAAAGTCAGTGGATTTACAAAGTCCAGTATGGTATAATTGGAACCTTCATATTGGCCATCCTCTTTCTCAATACGCGCGATGGCGCTATCTTTTTCAATTACTTCACGCTATTCTTGGCCCCTCCTTTCATTCTATATACCTTATTTATCGTCATTCGGGCGGCAATAAAAAAGACTGAAGGGGCTTGGGTGTTTTTAGTGGGCCTGTTTTTTTTCTATGGAGCCGCTACACATGATTACTTGGTCAACTACCAAAGTGAAGGAGTAGATATGAGTTATTGGATGCCCTATGGGTTCTTCTTTTTCATCCTCAGTGAATCAGTAGTTCTTTCCATTCGGTTTAACCGGGCCTTTCTCAATGAAGCCAAATTATCAGCACGTTTGGGACAGACCAATGAATCCTTGAAGCGCTTTATTCCCAGAGAATTTTTAAAACTCTTGGGGAAAAGTGAAATCGTAGATGTCAAATTGGGTGATGCCGTATCAAAAGATATGACCGTTCTTTTTGCGGATGTTAGAAATTTCACTTCGCTTTCTGAAGGGCTTAGCAGTAAAGAGACCTTCGAATTTGTCAATCGATTACTCACTCGAACAGATCCCATAATCAGAAAAAACCAGGGCTTTATTGACAAATACATCGGGGATGCGGTCATGGCTCTTTTTGCCAATAAGCCTGACGATGCAATACAAGCAGCTCTTGAACTTCAGCAAGAAGTTAAAAACAACAACCTACTTAGTAATCAAAAAATCGGTATCGGGGTCGGCATTCATTACGGAAACCTGATTTTGGGAACAGTAGGAAGTAAATACCGCATGGATGGCACGGTGATTTCGGATGCGGTTAATACCGCAAGCCGGATCGAGGAACTCACCAAGGTTTACAAATTGGACATCCTGATTTCTGAGGATTTGAAAAAACAGGTTGAAGCCCCTGAAAACTTCAACTTCCGCCTAATAGACACCTTGAATCTTCGGGGAAAAAGAAGCCAAAACTGTATTTATGAGGTTTATGATGACCCTGAAAAATATCCTTCTGATTTTTTGAAGCACTATGAAAAAGGGATGCATTCATTCCGAAATGTAGACATCAAAGAAGCAAAAATTCATTTGGATGCTGCCTTAAGTCTAAGACCTGACGATGGGCCTTGTCAATACTTTTTAGAAAAATTAGCTGAATATTCTCGGGTTCAGGAAAATCTAGACTAATCTTTTTCAATATTCTCTCCACCAATCTGTCCAACCCGAATTCTTCCAACTTCTTACTTCTCCAAGTTGAGGAATGACAAAGTCCATATTCAATTCCTCTGCTTTTTTGATAAATCCTTCAACAGGCTCTTTCCAGCTGTGGGGTGCTAATTTAAAGCCTGCCCAATGTACAGGCATGATTTTCTTCACCAAGGCATGTTGGGCGGCCAAAACCGATTCCTCTGGAAAAAGGTGCAATTGCCTCCAATGCTCATTGTATTGCCCACATTCCATAAAGGCAAAGTCAAATGCCCCCAGACGCTTACCTACTTCTTCAAAGTGAGAACCAAAGCCCCCATCTCCACTAAACCAAATAGACTCCTTGGAACTTTGAAAAGCCCATCCTCCCCAAAGAGATTTTGCTCGGTCAGTAAGACCTCTCCCTGAAAAGTGCCGCGTTGGGGTAAAGGTAATCTGAATGCCTTCAAACTCCTTAGTTTCCCACCAGTCAAACTCTTCGACCAAATCGGCATCCACTCCCCAATACACCAAATGACGCTTGCCCCCCAAGGCCACGAAATACTTCTTTGTTTTAGTTTTGATCCGTTTTATGCTTTCATAATCCAAATGATCATAATGGTCATGCGTAAAAAGAACCAAATCAAGGGTCGGAAGATCGTCGATGATATCCAAGGTATCTTTGGAAAATCGAGATGTTTTGAAAGGTGCAATTGGAGAAGCATCCGGACCAAGCATAGGATCAATGAATATGTTTTTCCCATTCATCCGCATAAAAACAGCGGAATGGCCATACCAAGCAAATTTCATAGCCTCTTCGGTAGTTAATAGCTGATCCTTTGGGAAGGAATGGATAGGGATGGGACGGGATGGCTGCTTCTTAGATCTTTCACTGAATTGCTGATAAATCAGTTTTGGGAAATCCTTTAAGTCCAAATCCATTCCTGTAGGTTGCAGGTTCTGAAATTTCCCGTCTTTCCAGTTTGGAGAATTTTGATATTGTCGTCTAAGATCCTGAGTTACTTTCCCTCCGAAATGATGAAAAGCCATGTGCTGTTATTAATATTTTAAATCTACTTTCTCAGAACAGCATTTGTTTTAGAAAGATGCTAAATTCTCTTGATTTTAAGGAATTGAAAAAAATACCAGACAAAATTCATGAGGTGACTAAGATCATTTTCATTTGAGAAATATTCGTTTATCTTGAGCCAATTCAGTTTAAATCCCAGTCCATGACAATTGGCCTTTTGAAAGAACCCGAGGGGGAAAATCGGGTTGCACTTCTTCCAGAAAGTGCAAAAGCCCTCGTCCAACTTCAAGTAGAAATTCTTGTTGAAACCCAAGCTGGAGCTTCAGCATTTGCATCAGATGCTGATTACGAAGCTGCAGGCGCCAAAATCGCTCTAAGGAAAGATACCTTGAAGGCTGATTTGGTACTCAGCATCAACCCTCCTACTGAGGAAGAACAAGACAGTCTCGAAGCAGGACAAGTACTAGTCTGCCTATTTCAGCCCTTATCCAACAAAGAATTGGTCGATCGCTTTTTAGCTAAAAAGCTGACCACTTTTTCCATGGACAATGTTCCTCGAACTACTCGGGCGCAAGCCATGGATGTCCTATCCTCCATGGCTACAGTAGCTGGGTATAAGGCAGTTTTACTAGCTGCTGCTCATTCGCCTAGATTTTTTCCGATGTTTATGACTGCAGCGGGAAGCATTGTACCTTCTAAAGTATTGATACTTGGGGCGGGAGTAGCAGGTTTACAAGCAATTGCCACTGCCCGAAGATTGGGCGCCGTGGTCGAAGCTTTTGATGTTCGCGCAGCAGCCGAAGAAGAGGTGAAAAGTTTGGGGGCTAAATTCGTCAAAGTCGAAGGAGCAAAAGATGAGGCTAGCGCTGGTGGTTACGCTGTGGAACAAAGCGAAGAATATAAAGCCAAGCAACAGGCTCTAATTCAGGAACATGCCAAAAAGGCGAATATAATTATCTGTACAGCACAAATTCCCGGTAGAAAAGCTCCCATATTAATCACAAAAGAAACCGTGGAAGCAATGGCTCCCGGTTCGGTGATTGTAGATTTAGCCGCCTCCACAGGAGGAAATTGTGAGCTAACCGAAAATAATCAAATCACGCACAAACACGAAGTCACCATTATTGGTGATTCCAACCTTTCCTCCACCATGCCTATGGATGCCAGCAAAATGTATGGTAAAAACATGGTCAATTTCCTGAAGCTCCTGATCGATAAAGAAGGAAATCTTTTCTTGAACTGGGAGGATGATATCGTCCAAAACACCTGTGTAACACATGACGGAGCGATCCAAAGTGAGCGTGTCAAAAATATTTTATACCCATCCGAAACCACCGCCTAATTATGGAAGAAATTCTTAGCCTTTTTTATGAAAATCGGGAATTTATATTCTTGATCGTCGTATCCATATTTCTAGGGATAGAAGTCATCTCCAATGTCCCGGCTGTTTTGCATACCCCTTTGATGTCAGGTGCTAATGCCATCCATGGAGTAGTAATCATCGGATCAATAATCATCATGCTTCAGGCTGACCCCGGAAATTACTATGCACTGATTTTGGGATTTCTAGCTGTAATTCTAGGAACCTTAAATGTGGTTGGAGGATTTGTCGTCACCAATCGGATGTTGGAAATGTTTAAGAAAAAATCGAAGTAAGCATGGATACCAAACTACTCGGACTTAGCCTTCTGGAGCTCTCCTACATTGCTGCTTCGGTAACATTTATTTTGGGTTTGAAAATGCTTTCCAGCCCAGATAAAGCTAGAAAAGGAAACCTTATTGCGGGATATGGAATGGGATTGGCTATTGCAGCCACTATTTTATTCAAAGAAGAATTCAGTCCCGACAAATGGCTGAATTACACGTTGATTTTTGCTGGATTGTTAATTGGTACTGTCATTGGAGTACGAATGGCTTTAAAAGTAAAAATGACAGCTATGCCTCAAATGGTTTCCTTTTTCAATGGGATGGGAGGTGCCTGTGCAGGGGTAATCTCGCTTGTGGAATTTGATCATCTACGCCATGGAGGCGAAGTTTCCATGGGAATGCTCATTGTGATATTACTTGGATTGATCATTGGCTCAGTTTCTTTCTCAGGCTCTATGATTGCTTTTGGAAAACTAGAAGGAAAAATTGCCGATAAAGCTCTTCCAGCAGGTCAAATCATCAATATTCTCCTATTGATTGCAATCTTTGGTTTAGGAGGATTTCTAGCAATTTCAGGAAACTTGAGCATGCCATTGCTCTTTGGATTACTCGCTCTTTCCTTGATTTATGGAGTACTTTTCGTAATGCCAATAGGCGGAGCGGATATGCCTGTTGTGATCTCTTTACTGAATAGTTTTACAGGAATGGCCGCTGCTTTCGGCGGTTTCCTGTATGGAAATCAAGCTATGCTAACAGGAGGTATTTTGGTTGGCTCGGCGGGCACCATTTTGACCGTCTTGATGTGTACTGCCATGAACCGTTCGCTCACCAACGTAATCATCGGATCTTTTGGAGGAGGAAGTTCGGCTTCAGCCAAAACCGGGGAACAGGGAACCATCAAAGAAATCAGCGTGACTGATGCGGCTATCCTTTTAGCCTATGCCAATAAAGTCAGTGTGGTTCCTGGATATGGCTTGGCAGTGGCACAAGCCCAACACACGGTCCATAATCTGGAGAAACTATTGGAAGAAAAAGGAGTGGAATTAACCTATGCCATCCACCCTGTAGCCGGTCGGATGCCAGGGCATATGAATGTGTTGTTGGCCGAGGCAGACGTGCCTTATCCTAAATTATTGGAAATGGAGGATGCCAATGAGGATATGGCAAGTACCGATGTCGTATTGGTAATCGGAGCAAATGACGTAGTCAATCCAGCTGCAGAAAATGATCCCTCAAGCCCTATTTATGGGATGCCTGTAGTTAAAGTTTGGAATGCCAAAAACATCATTGTTTTGAAACGTTCCATGGGAAAAGGTTACGCAGGAATTGAAAATGAACTCTTTTTCCATCCAAAAAACCGAATGCTATTTGGAGACGCCAAAGACTCTCTCGAAAAACTTATTTCCGAATTAAAAAATCTTTAAATAAAAAAGAGCCGATCTATTTGCATGGATCGGCTTTTTTTGTCTGTTGGATTTATTTTTTCCAGGCTTTAATCAACCCTGGTAGCATCACCAGAGTAATTATCAAAAGCCCAAAAGATTCTCGACCCTCCTCCATTTCCGGAGTCTTCATGGTTAGGTCGCCTTGCTCGATTTCTTGACTAATCCATCCCGGTACAGAATCTGGCCAATAATAAACCGCACCAACCAAACATGCAATTACCACCAAAGTCAGGGGATATTTTGGAAAGACTCCTTTCATTCCTCTTAAACAGAAAATAAAGGCTACTGCATAAATACTGACCCAAATTTCAGGGTCCGGGTCGTTAAACTGCCAATAGGCAAAAAGGACAAATATCAATGCCCAAAAGCCGTAGAAATATTTCAAGAAATTCATAATTACATTTTTAAATCAATGTCTTGGTAGCTGGCACACAACCTGAGAAACCTCCTGCTGCTACCTTATATCCATGATAATCCACCATAACTTCGCGAACAGTAGTAAATCCATAAATCGTTCGGGATTTCATGATATCGAAGAATTTTTTCTCCTCCTCATCTTCCGAATTGGCTAGAGCCAAAAGTAATTCTTCACGGCGGGCTTGATCTGATTCCAAAAAATCAGTCTTTCCCAATTTATCCAATTGCCTTTTGATCAAATCCTGATCCTCTTTTTCATAGCAATGTTCAAAAAAGCGCAATAGAAATTTATCTGTGCCGGTACTCAAAGCACCTATGGGTTGGGCATCGGGACTAGGTGTGACAGGAGGAAGTCCATCGGGAATAATAGTCTCAGCAACAGCAGAGATAAGTTTTTCTTGTTTCCAAGAGAAAAATCCCTGATGAGTTAACTGATCTACCAAATGCCACTTCCAGTCGGCTAATACCAAGCCTGCAATTCCAACTCCACCTGCCCCTAGTATTTTTAGTGATTTTCTTCGATCCATCGTTTCCGTATGTTTCTGTTTCTGCTGAATTTAATGGATTTGAGTTGAAGGACAAACAGCCATTCGTGTAATTTCGGGCTGACTTAGCGATCCTGATAGTTGAGGCTAAAGCCGATCGAAAGATAAGTACGAAGCTTTTTATCGACAGAATTAGACCCCAAGCCTAAAGTAATTGGACCCAAAATGGATTGGTAGGAAATATCAGCCCCATAGCCTATCAATGTATTTTGAGAAAAAACATCCCCATTCAAAATCCCCTTTACCGGGGTGTTACTTGAATAGCCCAACCAATTTGCGCCTCCTCTCAAAAAGATTTTTTTGATTGGAATCACTTGTAATTCCAGTCCTACTTTACCAAAGTTTTGAGCTGTAATCTCCGCATAATTTAACCCCCAAAATCGATTATCAATAAATCGAACCATTTGATATCCACCTACGAAAAAATCTCGGAAGGACTTTTCAGATTCATTGGAAATGGTAAGACCTACTCCTAGTGAGGGTTTGATTTGAACGGATTCAGATAATGGAAATAGTTTGGAATACCTACCCAATAAAGTTAGGTAGGAACCCGGCATTAAACTTTCCACCAATTGGTCTACCTCCTCCTTCGAAACCGGAAATTCAACTCGTCCTCCATCTATATAAATTGTATCTACACCCCGATCCAAATTGATTTTTAGCCAGGTTTTAAGCCGATATTCTGC
>JABXHZ010000012.1 GCA_013373335.1 Cyclobacteriaceae bacterium
GTGATTTTGAACACTTCTCAAATCTTCTAGACCATGGATATCCAATCGTGTTTTTTGACCGTGTTCCCGACATTCCAAAAGCAATCAATGTAATGGTTGACGATTATCGTGGAGCTTATGACGCAGTAAGTCATTTAATCCGGCAAGGGTACAAACAAATAGTTCATTTGGCTGGGCCAAAAAACTTAGCCATCAGTAAAGAACGAATCAGGGGCTATAAGGACGCTTTGAATGACCACGGGATGAAAGTGCATGAAAGCCTTATTGTGGAATGCCCTCTGGGAACCGACGATGAAAGCCGAAAAATCACTGCAGAAATTCTGAGGAATTCAGAACAAAAACCTGATGCCTTTTTCGGAAATAATGATATGGCTGCCGTGGGAGCAATGATGGCTTGCAGAGATGCTGGTTTAAAAGTCCCCGAAGACGTTGGAGTAGTTGGATTTTCTAATTGGCAGTTTTGCTCCATGATTGATCCGGGACTTTCTTCCGTAGCTCAACCGGGTTTTCAAATGGGGGCAAAGGCCACCGAAATACTTTTGGATATCATAGAGAAAAAGCTTGACCCTGATCAAATTACAGAACCCATCACGCTTCCTACCGAGCTTTTAGTCCGAAAATCCTCTGTTCGCACAAAAAGTTGATAAAATTTTCAGGATTTTTGAAGAAAAAGTGCAAACGATTGAATCGTTGAAATTTGATCGAATTACCTGTTTTATGTTCCAATTAATTTTAAAAAAGGCCATTTGGGGGCTTTAAATCAATTTTTAGGTTTCAGGAAGCTTTCTAACTTAGCATGAGTTCTTTTTATGAATACCCAAAGATTATGCAAAAAACCCAACCTACTAATTCCCAGATTCCTTCAAATTCCAGGCATTTGGGTTTAGGGCAAATCCTGTCGTGGAATGAGCACACTTTTGGACTTGCTGGTGAAGCCACAAACGGATTTTTTAAAATCTCCTTCTACACGACTGGTACCATACGCGTTCAGGTAAGCAAATCGAAGGCCTTTGATTCAAATCCATATGCGGTCGTAGTAGATCCAAAGGCAACTGACTTCAGGATTACTGAAACTGATAAATTTCTCATTTTAGAATCCGAAACAGTTCATCTTTCCATTCATAAATCCAATTTCAACCTATGTTTCCGCGACCATTCCGGAAATATTTTAAATGAGGATGATTCCCTTGGAATTGGCTGGATAGGGACAGAGGTAAATTGCTACAAAAAAGTTCAACAAGATGAACACTTCCTGGGTCTTGGAGAAAAAACAGGAGCTCTGGACCGTCGGGGAAAAGCTTTTACCAATTGGAACACTGATTACTTTGGGTACGGAGTAGAAGATGATCCTCTTTACATGAGTATTCCTTTCTACTTAGGTGCGCATGAAGGCGGGAATTATGGGATATTCTTTGACAATCCACATAAAAGCGTCTTTAACTTCGGGGCTAGCACCAATCGGTTTATATACTTCGGCGCAGAAGATGGGGATATGGATTATTATTTTATCCATCACCCTACCCTATCTGAGATCATTTCCGAATACACGCATTTAACGGGCAAAATGCAACTACCCCCAAAATGGGCTTTAGGTTTTCAGCAATGCCGATACAGTTATTATCCTGATTCCGAGGTAAAAACCCTTGCTCAAACCTTCCGAGACAAGGATATGCCTTCAGATGTGATTTACCTGGATATCCATCATATGGAGGCATACAAGGTTTTTACTTTCGATGGAAAAAAATTCCCGGATCCTAAAAGCCTCATCAAAGAACTGAAGAAAAAGGGATTCCGCGTGGTAGTGATAATGGACCCTGGAATCAAAGCAGAAGAAAATTATTCACCTTATCTGGAGGGAAAGGAAAAAGACTTATTTGTAAAATATCCTGATGGGGAAGAGTACCAAGGTCAAGTTTGGCCTGGATGGTGTGCCTTCCCTGATTTCACAAAAGAAGAAACCCGATCCTGGTGGGGTGAGAAAATGAAATTTTATCAAGATGCGGGAGTCGACGGATACTGGACGGACATGAATGAACCAGCTTCTTGGGGTCAGTTTACACCAAATTTGATAGAATTTAGCTTTGAAGGAACAGGAGTTTCTCACCGAAAAGCAAGAAATATCTATGGGATGCAAATGGCTCGAAGTGCGCAGGAAGGAGCCATCAAACAGCGAAAAAAAGAAAGACCCTTCATCTTGACCCGGTCTGGTTATTCTGGTATCCAACGATATGCCGCAGCATGGACCGGAGATAATGTTGCAAGTGAAGAACACATGCTTGCAGGTGTTCGCCTAGTCAACAGCTTGGGCATGAGTGGCATATCATTCGCTGGATTTGACGTCGGTGGCTTTGCTGGAGAAGCTAGTAAATCCCTTTTTGCGCGATGGATGAGTATAGGTGTTTTTACCCCCCTATTTCGAGCGCATTCCATGATTAATAGTAATGATGCCGAACCTTGGGCTTTTGGTGAGGAAGTAGAGGAAATTTCAAGAAATTACATGAAGTTTCGATATGGAATATTACCTACTTTATATTCCAAATTTCACAAAGCTAGCGAAGATGGCCTTCCATTGTCTCAATCCTTGGCTATTCACTTTCCTTTAGACAATAAGATATACAGTTCTGCTTTCCAAAATCAGTTTATTTTTTGCGATGCTTTTTTAGTTGCACCGGTTGAAAGCACCAAGGAAATCACCAAAGTTTACCTTCCTCAAGGTGGCTGGTATTATCTATATTCAGATGAATTTTTTACCGGTTCAAAAGAAATTTACATGGATTGCCCTTTAAACTACCTGCCAGTTTTAGTCAAATCTGGAAGTATTTTCACTATGCAATCTGATGTTTCCCACACAGGTGAAAAACATGATGGAATACTACGCGTCCATGTTTATAGAGGTGAAGAAGGAAGTTCCTTTTTGCACTATGAAGATGATGGAAATTCTTTTGAATATATCAAAGGGCACTATTTCCAACGAGAAATTAGTTATGACCCACATCAAAAGACATTAGTCTTTGCAAAAGCTGCAGGAAATTACCACAGCGATTTTTCTGAAATCGAGATCTTCTTCCATGGATTCCAAATCGATTCAGTTCAGGTGAATGGAAAAGACCAAGCTGTACAGCAGCAAAGTTTTGCTTTCTTAGGGAAACTGACAGAATTTGATCCGCTACCTGAACATGAGCACCCATATCATGAAATTAAAGATCTTAAAAGCATCAAGGTCAAAAACGACAAAAATGAAATTCTGATTTCTGGCCTTCTTTAAGTCAATTAGCCTATACCCAAAATGACCGATCAAAAAAAACACCTGAGCTTCTGGCAAATCTGGAATATGAGTTTCGGGTTTCTTGGAATCCAATTTGGATTTGCCCTTCAGGGAGGATTTATGTCCAGAATTTTCCAAACACTAGGAGCTGATAAGGACACGATCCCCTTTTTATGGATTGCAGCTCCCCTTACCGGCTTATTGGTTCAACCAATTGTGGGATATCTAAGTGATCGTACCTGGCATCCTAAATTTGGAAGAAGAAAACCCTTCTTCTTTTTTGGTGCATTATTCAGTACAATAGCATTATTTCTTGCACCCTATTCTTCCGCATTATGGATGGCAGCTGGAGCATTATGGATTTTGGATGCTTCCATCAATATTAGCATGGAACCATTCCGGGCTTTAGTAGCGGATAAATTACCGGATTCTCAACGTTCTTATGGTTTCGTGGTGCAGACTTTAATTATTGGTATCGGAACTTGGGTTGCTTCAAATCTTCCATGGATGATGACCCAGTTGGGGGTTCCAAATACCGCGCCCGAGGGAGTTGTCCCTGACTCTGTAAAATATGCTTTTGGAATAGGGGCTGTTGTGCTTTTCTCCTCCATTCTGTATACCATTTTGACTACTGAAGAATACCCGCCTGAAGATTTAGAAGCATTCAATAAAGAAAAAGAAGCAAACAAGGGATTCTTAAATGGAGTAAAGGAAATTTTCAAGAATATCGCCGGTATGCCACCTGTGATGAAGAAATTAGGAGTGGTTCAATTTTTCTCATGGTTTGCCTTTTTTACCATGTGGAGTTTTGCTACCCCAGCAATTACGGAACATGTTTTTGGAGCAACAGATACCACTTCTGAAGCATACAATAACGCAGCAGACAGTGTTGGAAATTATCTAGGTACTTATGGGCTTGTTTCCATGTTTTATGCCTTGATCTTGGCATTCATAGCTAGTCGAATTCGGATTAATCGCAGACTCCTACATTTGGGTAGTTTAATCCTAGGAGGGCTTGGATTTATATTGATTTATTTTATTTCTGAGCCTTGGATGCTACACATTAGCTTTTCTCTTGTAGGTATCGCATGGGCCAGTATTCTTTCCATGCCTTACGCCATGCTTTCCAGCTCGGTAAATCCGAAAAAAATGGGGGTTTACATGGGAATATTCAACATGTTTATTGTGATCCCACAGATTGTCGCTTCCCTGGGAGGGGTTAATTTCCTTTACAAACTATTA